>JBAZPA010000211.1:0-2503 GCA_041648435.1 archaeon | reverse complement strand
CGGAACCGTGGCGTAATTCGAGTCGGGAATTATTTTGAGGCCGCCGCCGAGCCTCACGCCTCCTGTCGGAAGAGCTTCGACCCTCACGGTTTTTTCTCCGGCTTTCAGGGGAATGTCACCCATTACGCTTGCCTTGCTTTCCGCAAAAACAAACGTGTTCCTGTCGGCGTAACTGAACACGAATCCGACAAACTTTCCTTCAATTACCTGCGCTTTTATCCCCTCGGGCAAATTTATTCTTGCAAATATCGTGCTTCCCGGGCCAAGCGCGCGCACCTGGTCCGCGGACCTCGCGAGAACGCTAGCGGAGTCCTGCGCCTTTTGGACGCCTATTGTCTGCTGCGAGACAAAAAGCGAGTAGGCGAGTATTCCCGAAACGGCGATCAGGAGCGCAATGAGCAGCGCAAGGTATTCTATTGACATTTGGCCCTTTTCAAGCATTGGTTGCGCCACCATTTCAAGCGGGTTTTTCCGCAACCCGTTTCCACAATTGTATTCTTTCAAGTATTTATTCAGTGAAGCCAAAAACTGTTATGTTTAAAACCACCTTTTGCCTTCTTATTAGCATGGAAATAATTTCGGGAATGCTTGGCGAAATCAAGTCCAAGCAGATGAAGAAGACGCGCCTCGAGCAGGCAATCTGGAAGAAAATACAGGACATCGAGGGCAAAAAGGAAACCGAAACCGACTTCGACAAAATCAACGCGCTTAACACCAAGGTTTCCTTCCTAAAGGAGCGCCTCTCGGAATTGCAGGGACAGAGCGTTTCCTCCCTTGAAAAGGAAAACTCCGATTTGAAGAAAACCCTTGCCGAGCTCGGGGAGGAGAACGACAAGCTCAAGCGCAGCCTTTCGAATTTCCGCTCCCAGTACGCTTCCCTCGGAGAAAAGCGGCCGGAATTGCACGAGGGGCAGGGGTTGCAGAAACTTTACCGCATTCTCCTCGAAAAGTACTCCGACTTAATCAATTCCACGGAAAAGAAAACAATCGGCGAAATCAAGGCATTGCTCGACGTTTCCGATTTAACAATCCAGAGCCTCATAAGCGAGTACAAGCCCGAAAACTACAATCCGGAAACCGATTATCTTCCCACAGCGAAAAAACTTTTCGAGTTCCTCACGAAAAAAGTCGAATTCGTGCAGTGCGACTTGGAATTGAATTTCTGGCTTTCGCCAAAGGAAATACTCGAGAACCAGATTGCGGAAGCCGAAGACTTGGCCGCAATGCTGTGCACTTTGCTTCTCGCTTTGGGTGACGAGGACGCGGAAGTCGTGATTGCCGAAATGGAGAATGCGGAAGTACATGCCTTCGTTACAACCGAGGTTGGCGGCAAATTCGTGCTCCTTGACCCATCGCAGCCGCACGACTTCAATGAATTCATTGGCACGAAATCCGACGTGATACAGAATTACTCGTTCCGCGAATCCAAAATAAAGCGTTATTTGTACAAGTTCAACAACAAGCGATATGAATCCTTTATTTGAATAATTGGTGTTTCCATGGAATTCGAACTCCCCAACCTTTCGCTCTCCTACCTCGTCGCGGAACTCAAGCCTTTGCTCGAAGGCAGTTTCGTCAACAAGGTTCAGGGAGTTTCCCTGAACACCCTGAAATTCAGGCTGCGCACGAAGGAGGGCCAAAAGGATTTGATTGTGTCGCCGGCAGCGTTTTACTTCTCTTCCTTCAAGAGCGAAGCCAAGCAGACGGGCTTCGCGCAGTTCCTCAAAAAGCGCATTGCGAACCGCAGGATTTCCTCCGTGCAACAGCACGAATCAGACCGCGTCGTTGTCCTTGAAATCGCGGATACTTTTCTCGTCTTTGAATTTTTCGGGGATGGAAACATCGTCCTGTGCGACAAATCGTGGGAAATAATCCAGCCTTTTCGCCGCGGGGAATGGAAGGACCGCTCCCTCAAGAAAGGGGCGGAATACGTTTTTCCCGCCTCAAAGGGAAAATCCCCGCTTTCCGCAAGCGCAAAAGAAATCCTTTCCCTTGAAAGCCGGAAGGGAATCGCCTCCGCCCTCATAGCCAATTACAATGTCGCGCCCCTGCTCGCGGAGGAATGCCTCGCGAAAGCCGAAGTAAAGGCTAGCGCAAAGCCGGACTCGCTTTCCCAAAGCGAAGCCGAAAGCATTGCGGCGGAGTTGAAAGCGCTTTACTCGCTTGAAGCCAAGCCAATGCCGGTTCTCGCAAGGGCGAGGAGCTCGCTTGTTTTGCTCCCATTTCCCTTAAGTGTTGCGGAAACAGAGAGGCAATTTTCTTCCCTCAATGAGGGATTGGATGAATTGCTTTCATCCGAAATCCTTTCCGAAACTCCGGCAGATGCAGTACAACAAAAGTCGAGGTCAGAAAGGCTTGAGCATAGCATCAATGCCCAGCACGATGCCCTTCAGCGCCTTGAAGGCGAGGCAAAGGAATTTCAGGAAAAGGCGGAGCTGATTCAGGCGAATGTTACCGTGGTTCAGGAACTGCTTTCCGCCCTGAATTCCGGATTCGAGAAAAA
>JBAZPA010000210.1:0-2514 GCA_041648435.1 archaeon | reverse complement strand
CAAGGCCGTGAGCGCGCCGTTCGCGAACATCTGCACCGCGAAGCCCGCGAGCACCAAGCCCATTATTCTGGTTACCACGAGGGTTCCGTCCACTCCGAGCAAATCGTAGAGGATGCGCGACTTGACAAGAACAATGAAGGAAATCAGGTAAACGGTGAATGCGGCGAGAAGGAAAACCGCGGCGTAGGAAAGGATTCCCGCGAAGGAGGGTTGGCTGAGCGCAATGCCGAAGAAAATCAATCCCGAAGTTATTGCGCCGGGGCCCGTAAGCAAGGGAATCGCAAGCGGGGTAACCGCAATGCTTTTCTTTTCCAGCGAGCGCTCGATTTCGCCCTCGGAGTGCTCGGTTCTCGTGCGCTGGCCGAAAAGCATTTCCAATGCGATTATGAAAAGCAGGATTCCGCCCGCAATCTGGAAGGAGTAAATCCTGATGCCCATCCAGTCCAAAAGGTAGTTGCCGAAAATGCTGAAGAGCGCGAAGACAATGAAAGCAATGAAGGTGGAGCGAAAAATTATTCTGGTTTTCTCCGCCTTGGAATACTTTCCGAGCAGAGCGAAGAAAACGGGAACATTGCCGATGCTGTCAACCACTATGAACAGGGGAATCAGCACGGAGAGGAAATACGCGAGCATGAAGACCACAACGGTTTAATTCCTTTTAATCCTTGCGCGCTTGCGCCATGCCTTCTTTCTCTTTGGGCAACTTGCACTTCCCTATTCAAAGCTTTGCTTTGAATGGGCGCATTTGAGCTTCGCTCAAATAGCGTTTCTTTCTCGGGAGAAAGAAAAAGGGCAGATGCGCGGGGCAGGAATCGGACCTGCGAAGGCACTGAGCCACGCGGTCTTAAGCCGCGCCCCTTTGGCCGCTTGGGTACCCGCGCTAAAGCCTTTCTTTCGAAAAGAAAGGCTTGCGAAAGAAATAACTTTTGCTCCGCAAAAGTTTCCGCCGGAAAGGCTTGCGAAATATGTTTTTGTGGGCGCGAAAGGAATAAGTTTGCTTCGCAAATGCGGAAAAAAGGCCAAACTCGGCTCGAAAACGCTTATATATTTGAAAGTGGGAATCTTATTACTGGCTTTTGCCACATACGGGGTGAAACGAATGGGAATGTTCGGGGCAATAGGAAAGCTTTTTTTCGGGGACAGCGGAAATGCAAGAAAGGCGCAGATCGAATCCGATTTGACGCAACTGGCAAAGGCGAAGACAAAACAGCACGACGAATTCGATTGGGCGAAAAATGGCCTGACGGCGGAAACGTGGTACGACAGGAAAATTACAATTGACAGGATTGCGAAAAGCGGAATGGAAACACCTAAGAAAGTCCAGTATTTGAGGCTTGCAAGCGCGGACCAGCACTGGCTGAACAGGAAAGCCGTGTTGAGCGCGCTGAGGGGGCTGAAGGGAAAGGAAGTCGAAGGATTATTGGACGACATAGCTTCAGGCGACAACAACATCAACATACGCAAGGACGCAAAAAAAATGCTCATTGGGCTGCGCAAAGAATAAGGTTTCCGCGGCAAAAATAATGAATTTCTGCGCTTATGACTGAAAGGCTTTACCTCAAGGACTCATACCTCCGCGGATTCGAAGCCAGAATCGTGAAGGCAAACGAAGGCAAATTCTTTGTCCTGGACAAAACCGCGTTTTACCCGCAGGGCGGCGGCCAGCCCTCGGATTCCGGAAAAATCATTGCGGACGGAAAGGAATACAACGTGGTTTTCGCGAAGGCGTTCGGCGACGAAATAAGCCACGAAATCGAAGGCGCGAACGAATTAAGCGAAGGCCGGAGCGTTAAAGCGGAACTGGACTGGGAAAGGCGCTACAAACTGATGCGGATGCACACCGCGGCGCACGTGCTCGCGAAATGCATTTACGACAAGACGGGAAGCCTCATAACGGGAAACCAATTGGGAGAAAGAGAAAGCAGGATGGACTTCAACGTTTCCTCTTTGGAAAAGGAATTCCTGGGGGAAATAGAGGGAAAGGCGAACGAGGCCATCGCGGGAAACCTTGAAGTGAAAATGGAATTCCTGCCGCGCGAAGAGGCACTGGCTATTCCCGAATTGTTCAGGCTCAAGGACGTTTTGCCGAAGGCTTTGCAGGAATTCAGGATAATTTCAATCGGGGAATTCGACAGGCAGGCGGACGGCGGAACCCACGTGAAGAACACGCGGGAGGTCGGAAAACTCAGGATAACGAGGCACGAGAACAAGGGCGCGAACAACAGGCGGATTTACTTCTTGCTGGAACCATGATTTTTACTGCGTGAGTTCTTTCCCGATATCTCGTTTTTCTTTTCCTTCGGAAGCTTTGTGGGCCTGATGCGCAGCTGCGTGTAGGAAGGGCTGCCGTTTCCCCCGTACTCTGCAATCCTGTCCCCGCTTTCCGGCCAGATGAAACGGTAGTTCCCGAACTTGTCCTTAAGGGGCTCGCGCTTCGCCTGCTTGAATTTGACAAGGCGCGAATTATATTTCCGGCCATGGTATTTGACTGAAGGCATGACAATAATCCGCATC
>JBAZPA010000209.1:0-2519 GCA_041648435.1 archaeon | reverse complement strand
GCCCTCCATTGCAGGATCGGAGAAAAGCGTCAATTGCTCCGAGCCCACTTTTTTTCCAAGCAAATTGTCTTTCAGGCCCCTGAACCACCAGCTTCTTCCCGCCCAGGCCGCCTCCTTTTTGAGGGCGCGGTCCGCCTCGCAGGGGTGCCCCATTATTTCGTGGGAAAGCAATGTGTTGAATGCGGGGTCAAGGACGACTTTTACTTCGCCGCTTTGCTTTGCTACCGGCGCATTGCTCAATTCAACCGTGCCTTTTGCAATGAATTCCGAATAATCTTCGATGCCCCGCTTTTTGTCGTTTTTTCCGTCAAAGCCCTCTGTTCCGTTGTTGGCGCCGGCAATCGAGTAATATGATTCCATTGATTTTCCCTTTGCAGTCAAGAAAACGAAGAATTGGGTGAATGCCTTGGACTGGTCGATGAGGCTCCCTTCCGTGCTCGCAAAAACCTTCCTTTCGATTCCGGTTCCCGCGGAAACGAAGTTTGAGGCGATTCCCCTGGTTTTCGCAACGCCTTTGGAGGCGCGCCCGCACCTTTTCACTAATTCGTTCAAATCGCAGTCAAGCGGGTTCCTGTCGAATTCCGGACGGACAGTATCAACGTGGATTTCGGTTTCCGCGAACGCCTTGGGATTAATCCCCATTCCGAGGCGCGCAAACATTTTTCGGGTTTTTGCCTTTTGCAATGCGTTTGCCTTTGCGCGCTTCAATGAAACTTCGGAAAGGCGCAAGAGGACTTTGTCTATTTCGGAAAGCTGCTTTTCCCCGAGAACCGTTCCCGCCATTCCGCCCGCAAGAAAGCCGTTTCTGGAAACGTAAACCCTGATTCCTACCGACGCGCTCGAGTCCTCGAAGGCGCTTTTCGCGTTCCCATTCTGCGCCAAAGCTGCCTTTCCCTCGTCCACCTCAATGCGGCAGTCCGCATAGCTTGCTCCGGACTTTGAGACGAATTTGTCCATGAAAGCGCGGAGTTTTTCCTTTGCGGATTCGAGTTCGGATATTGAAAGCATGTTTCCCGCTAACAGTGGATAAAAAACAAATTTAAAGGGATGCGGACAAACATTGGTTGAATGGAAAAAGGAAGCAGAAAACTGGAAGAATTCGATTCATTCGTGGAAAAAATTTCCGCGAAGGACAGAATCGCGCTGTTCTTTGACAACGACCCTGACGGAATAAGCTCGGCGGTAATCACCGCGATTGCGCTTAAGCGCATCCGCGGAAGGGCGCCGGAAACCATAAGGCACGTCCACCACTCGGAATTCGGAAAATTCGGGAAAATCGCTTCGGCAAAAAAGTTTGACGTCATAATAATACTCGATTTGCCGCTTGACTCCTTTCCAAAAGTCGCGAAGACCCTCGAAAAAAGGGGCCGCGTTCTCAACATCGACCACCACGGCCTTTACCGCGAAATTTCCTCCAAGAACACGCTTTTGCTCAAGCCCCAGTTTTACTCCGAAATCGAGCCCTCGCGCTACCCGACCGCAAAAATGTGCTTTGATTTGTTTTCAAGGCGCACGGGCCTCCCGGATTTGGACTGGATTACAGCGATAGGGATAATCGGCGACCACGCGTGGGGCCAATGGGGCGCATTCCTCAAAAAAACTGAAAAGAATTGGGGGATTTCCGAAAAGGAATTGTACGCCGTGGAAAACATTCTGGCGGCGTTCCTTGCATTGCGCGAGGGAAAGGAAACGGAAGTGGTGCGCTTCCTCCTTAAATCCGATGGCCCGAAAGAATTTCTGGAAAGCGATTTTGCGGAATGCGTGAAGGAATTCGATGCGGAAGTCGAAAAGGAGCGCGGGATTGCGCTCAAAAAAGTGGAGCGCGACAAAAAGCACAAACTGCTTTTTTACAGATTCAGGCCGAAGTTCAGGGTAAAGAACGCGGTTATTTCGGCTTTGAGCTACAAATATCCGGACTGGAATGTCATTGTCGCGGAAGAGGACAATACGGAAGTTCTGCGCGTGAGCGCAAGAAGGCAGGACTTCGGTTTAAGCATGGGAAAGCTTCTGGAAGAATCCGTGAAAGGCATCAGGGGCGCGAGGGGCGGAGGCCACGTTCCCGCTGCCGGAGCAACAATGCGCAAAAAGGACCTGCGGAAGTTCAGGAAAAACCTTGTAAGGGTGCTTGAAGAAGGCGGAGCGGAATGATTAAGGTCGCTACCGCGGTCCTCGTGAAAAACGGAAAAGCGCTTGCGGAAATGCGCCCGAAAAAGGACAAACTCGCCTCGGGAAAACTCTGCTTTCCTTCAGGGCACGCAAAGCGCGGAGAAACGCTTCTAACCGCATTGAAGCGCGAGGCAGGCGAGGAGCTCGGAATAAGGGTCCTGAAAGCAAAGGAATTCACGGTCTTTGCTTGGCGCGAAAAATACGAGTTGCATTACTTTGTAGTACTGGAGTGGAGCGGCAGGATAATTGCGGGAAAAGGGGTCGGAAAGCTTGAATGGCTTGGAAAAAAGGGCCTGAAAAGAATGAGTTACTTTCAGGACATCGGCTTCGGGTTAAGGGCAATCAAAATCGCC
>JBAZPA010000208.1:0-2531 GCA_041648435.1 archaeon | reverse complement strand
ATCGTCGCACGGATAGAGGTCGAAAGAGGTTTCGGCTTCCTTGAGCGCATATTCGAACCAGCCTTTTCTCGTGTAAGCAATGGCGAGAAAATGGTGCGCCTGATAACTCTCCGGGTCACTTTGCGTGGCGGCTTTGAATTCGAGAATCGCTTCGTTGATCAGTCCCTTGTCGTAGTACCATTTGCCGAGATCGTAATGTCTCTGATACGAGTCGGAGCACCCGACGAGCGTCAGAAGAAGGGCGAAGATTCCTAACCACGTTGCGACATTTCTCATATTCTCTCCCGAATTCATTTTTGACGGTTAAATTTATTTCATCGTTCACGAAAATCAAGGTAAAAAGTAGGTTGGGACGTCAGAGAGACGCATCGAGCGAGATTTTCGGTACAAAAAGGGAACAAAAAGACGCTAAAAAATTTTTATATTACGTTCCGAGTGATCGAATGATGAACCTGAACTACCAACTTAACGACCGAATAATTCGCTGATTAGTGCCGACCGTGATCCTATCCTGCAAACGCCTTTTTGCGCCGACCGTTCTGCTACTGCTCCTCATTCCGGGCGTCGTGACGCTTTGGGGAAAGGATAAGTTGCGGCTGATTCAGGCCGATCAGCTGGAGCAGGTAACGCGGAACGAAATATCCTTTAAAAAGCTGACCGGCAACGTCATCTTTCAAAAAGGCGAGTTGACCCTGAAATGCGATCTCGTCTATTGGTACGAAAAAGATGACCGCGCAGAATTTTACAACCACATCATCGCCACCAAGAAGACGCAAACACTGACCTGCGAACGGCTGACGTTTTTCAACGAAACGGATCTGCTGGTGGCGCGCGACAATCCGGTGCTGACCGACGAGGGTACACGCATTACCGCCAAGTCCATCCGATTTTACACCAAAGACGAAATTTCCGAAGCCGAAGGCGACGTGTTTTTGAACGACGAGAAGAGAAATCTGAAGGCGAAATTCGTCACGTATTTATCAATCGAGAAAAAAACGATCGCACTGAAAAATGCGGTTCTGAACGATTTGAAACGGCACACATCGCTGACGGCAGATAGTTTGGTCTATTTCAACGAGTCGGGAAACATGGAAGCGACGCTTTCGCCCGAAATGATTCGCCGGGATTCGACCGACAAAGAGACGTTTCGCATCAAGGGAGATTTGATTAAGAGCGATGAAGACGCGGGGAATTTTCTGTCAACGGGACACGTCGTCATCCGGCAGGAGGATTTCACCGCCACCTGCGAAAGAGTGGAATATAACGACTCGACGGAATTCGCAACGCTGATCGGCAAACCGCGCGTCGTCAGCAACGATCAGGTGATCGCCGGTCAACGGATGGATTTGCGGTTTAAAGACGAGAAACTCTATTCGCTATTCATCGACCAGAACGCCGTCGCGACTTCCGACTCGTTTGCCTATTTGCCATCGACCGATACCAGCCGGGCGGTCGGCGATTCGATCGTCACGCACGACGAGATTGCCGGGAAATTCATGGAAATCTACTTCGAGGACGGAAAAGCCGATTCGGTGCGCGTTTTCGGGATGGCGACCAGTTATTACAATGTCCTCGAAGACAGCATCATTCAAGGCGTCAACGAAGCCAGCGGCGACACCGTCATCATCAACTTTTCCAAAGGCAAGATCCAGACGCTGATCGTCATCGGCGGAACGGAAGGTCGTTTTATGCCCGACCGTACCAACCATGACGTGGACACGACAATCGTTTATTCCGCCGACCGGATCGACTACTTTATGAAGAATAAGACGACGGAACTGACCGGCAAATCGAAAATCCAGTCCGCCGACGTCGAACTGACGGCGGGTAAAATTTTAATCCGGTGGGACGATAATCTGATGTACGCCAATCCGCTCAATCCGACGCTCAGCGACTCGCTGGACGACGATGTTCCGACGCTGATTCAACGCGGACGCGAGCCGTTTTCCGGCGAAACGATGGTTTACAACATGAAGACCCAGAAAGGGAAAATCGTCGAAGGCAAAACCAAAGAGCAGGATGGATATTACTACGGTGACAACGTCACCAAGATCGGGAAAAACGTTTTCTACGTGACCAACGGCATTTACACGACCTGTTCCCTGCCCAACACGCCGCATTATTACTTCAAGAGCAAAGAGATGAAACTGATTCAGAAAGACAAGATTATCGCCCGGCCGATTGTCCTCTACATTCACGACATTCCGCTGATTGGCCTGCCGTTCGGCATTTTCCCCAACAAAGGCGGACGGCGGCATTCCGGCTGGATCATGCCGACTTATGGTGACAACAAAAACGTCGGCGGATTTATCCGGGGACTCGGCTATTTCTGGACGTTGGGCGATTACGCCGACCTGAAATTGACCGGTAATTTCTACGATAAAAGAGGCGTCATCCTGAACTATCGGACGCGCTATATCGTTCGGTATAAGTTCGACGGTTCCATCGACGGCTCGTACACCGACGATTTCTTTTCCGATTATCCGAAAAGACGATGGGAACTCAATGTCAGCCACAACCAACCGATCAGC
>JBAZPA010000207.1:0-2547 GCA_041648435.1 archaeon | reverse complement strand
GAAAAGGTTGAGGCTCCTCTGGATTCCCGTGAGAACGATTGAGGAATCCGAGTAATAGCCGGCCTTTTCGGTTTTCACTTCAATCCTCGAATTCGCGGAAACGGAAAGCGCGGCGTTTCCGAGCGAATCCGTTATCGAGCTTGAAACAAGGGTTTTTCCCTCGAACGCGCTCACCTTTACGCCCGCTAACGGCGCGTTGGAGCCGAGCGAGAAAACGTGCACCGCAAGTGAAATTGCCGCGGAAGAGCCGGATTCCACAGAGAAAGCATTAAGCGAAGCGAAAACCAACAGCAGCGCAAGAACCGGAAACGCGTATTTTTGCATAGGAAAAACATTCGGTTTTACCTTATATAAACATTTTTATTGGTTTGCCTTCCCAATACTGGGGATTAGCGGTCATAGTGAGGGGGAAACACCCGGACTCATCCGAACACGGAAGTTAAGACCCTCAACGCCGATTTGTGCGCTGCATTTTGGTGCGGTGCGCTGCGGAAGCTGCTAATCACTTATTTTTACCGGAATTTTTCCGGAATTATTTCCCGAATTCTTTTTCCAAACTTTCTTTCTCTGTTTTCTTCCGCAAAATCCGTTTAACAACATTTAAATTGGTTTTCCAGTTTAATCATTGGAATTCTTGAAGCGGGGAAAAACAATGGAAGAAAAAGAAGGGAAAAAGTTTTTCGGCATCGGGAAGCGCGAGGCATTCGTAATCCTGCTGATTTTCCTCCTCGCGTTCGGAATAAGAATGCACCTCGCGAAATTCGAGTATTTCTTCGAATTCGACCCGTACTGGGACGCGAGGATTTCGAGTTACGTGCTTCAGGGCCAGCCATTGCCGAAAGTCGACCCGATGGCTTACTACCAGCTGGGCGGCGCAGACATTCCGCGCGGAAACGTGGCGTTCCTCCTCACGGGCCCCGCGCTTTACAAGTTATTCACTTTGGGCGCGGCTTACGACAAATTGCTGTGGATTGAAGCCCTCAAAATAATTCCCGCGCTCTTCGGCGCGCTTGCCGCGCTCGGAGTATATCTCTTCATGCGGCAATGGCTCGGAAAGAAGGCTGGCCTTCTGGGCGGTTTCTTCGCGGCCGTTACTCCGGCATTCGTTTACAGGACAATGGGCGGCTGGTACGAGGGCGCGTCCCTGGTTTTCCTGCCCATGGTAATCGGTTTCTACTTCGCTGTGAAGGGAATCAAGGAACCTGAGCTGAACTGGAAAAAAATCGCTTACATAATCTTGGGCGGGGCTTTCCTCGGAAGCATGGCTTACATCGCGGGCTGGTTCCTGATTGTTCCATTGGTGCTCGCGGCTTACTTTGCGGTTACTTCGATACTCATGGCGGCATTCGGCTTCGGGGCCAAGAAAACAAAGGCGTTTGCCGCGCTGGCAATAATACTGCTTGCGATTACGTCGGTTGTGATAATCTCGAATCAAGGATTCGGATGGACGAATTCCGCAGTGAATTACATTACAAAATACGTTCCCGGCGCGGCAACCCCTGCGGGCGGCACCACGGCGGGGCAGGTGCTTTCAGGAAGCGTCGGGGAACAGAACACGGGCTGGCAGTTCTTCGGCTCCAAGTACAACGCCTTGCTGATTTTCCCCTTCATGGCGCTCATTCTCCTGCCCTGGCGCTTTTTCAGGAAAAAGGATTTGCCTTCAATGCTGTTCTTCTTCTGGGTTTTGGGAACACTGGGAATGGCATGGCTGAGGCTCCAATTGACTTTCGCCTTCGGCCTCGCCGTGGCTTTTTCCGCGGGATACGTGTGCTTTGAAATACTCGAATTCTTTTCGCACAGGAAAATATGGCAGAAAAGGGCCGGCGCGGCATTCGTATTGTTTTTCATGGTCCTCGGGGTCGGCGCGGGTTCCTATTTCATGCTGCAGAATACTCCGAACATCGAGCTCGCGAACGGCTGGAAGGATGGAATGCAGTGGCTCCGCGAAAGCACGCCGAAGGACGCAAAGCTGTTCAACTGGTGGGACGAGGGGCACTGGCTGAGCTTCATCGGAGAAAGGAAAGTCAGCACGGACAACAGGAATTACGATTTCAACGCGAACTCGGATTACGCGAAGCTCGTTGTGGCAGAGGACGAGAATTCCGCCTACAAAATAGCGCAGAAGTACGGCGCTGATTATTTGGTGCTTGGCTCGGACATGGTGGAAAAGCAGGGGTCCATGGCGATTTACGCTTTCGTCACAAAGTCCTCCGACCCGAGAACCCAAAGGTACCTCGGAGCGGTTTTCTTCTGCTCGAAGCAGACCGCGCAGGTAACCGGCCAAGTGACTTACAATTGCGGCCCAAACGCGATTCCTGAAAGCCAGATGAATTCCCTGCCCGTGGACTGGACGGCGGCGCCAAACCAGTTCCAGGCGGATTCAAGCGGCCAATTGCGCATGCCGCTTTTCGTTTACAGGACAAAGGACTACGGCCAAATCATGATTCTGAATGCCGCGTCAAACAGCACGATGGCGGCAAAGCTGTGGACCAACGACGCGAGCATCAAGCACTTCAAGCTCGGATTCGAAGCGCCGGGGTTAAGGAT
>JBAZPA010000206.1:0-2590 GCA_041648435.1 archaeon | reverse complement strand
AACCGCCTCGCAAGACTCGAGATTTTCCTGAGGACGGACCTTGTGGGTCAGTTTGTGGCGATTTCTGGTAGTACTTCGCATCGTACCAGTCTTCACACCATTCCCATACATTGCCGATCATATCATACAATCCCAGTTCATTCGGATCGAAGGAACCAACCGGCGCCGTAAAAGCAAATCCATCGTCATAGCCCTCCCATGTTCCGCTCCAGCCCGATGCCTTTTTCGCCGATTCATCTCCTACATTTCCACCGCGTTTGCCTTCCGGTCCAAAGTTGCCCCAGGAATATTTGTAATTCTTCCCACCGGAACGCGCGGCATACTCCCACTCCGCTTCCGTCGGCAGGTGATACGTTTTTCCCGTCTTGCGACTCAGCCAGTCGCCGTAGGCAACCGCATCGTTCCAAGATACATGAATTACCGGATGATTCAGTTCGCTGGAACGTCTCATGTTTCCTTGCGCGTCACAACGCCAGTTAACCCCCGCCTTCTTCTCCCACGTACTTCCCGTCCAAATAACACTACCATCTCCTTTTTCAGCGTCCGTTTGATAGCCGGTTTCCGATATGAACTTTTCAAATTCAGCTATCGTCACTTCATATTTTCCCATCCAGAAGTTGCTGACCGTGACGGTATGTACCGGTTTTTCATCATCCTGTCCGTCGTTGCTTCCCATCTGGAAGGTTCCGCCCTTGACGAAAACCATATTGTCATCTGTCTGTTTCTGCGGTTGTGGTTTCAGCACGGGTGAAATCTGCTGATCTCCTGCTAATTGAGCGGCCAAGTCACTCAGATAGGTCATCACATCGCCGATGTCGCCCTTGAGGTCGCATGTGCCGACGCCTATAAGATTACCTTTTTCCATGCCGACCAATCGGGCGGTTACCGAATAAGTCTGACCCACTTTGCTGATGCTTCCGACGACCATTTGTTCGACCGCCAGCAGTTGTCCGACTTCCACCGCGCAGGCATCCGACGTACACCCGGATTGCTGAAAGCCTTGCTCTTTGAGGATCGCATCCATTTTCTCGCGTTCCAGAATGACGAATTTTCCCGTCAGAAAGAGTGTTGCGCGCAGACGGTCGGTCAAAGCGCTGGCATCGTCTTTCGACACGTTCTTGCCCTCAAAATCGATGACGGCGATGTTTGTCTGTCCGAACAGCGTTGAGATAAGGAAAACGACTATTGCAAGGAGCCTTGCTTTCATATCAATCCTCTCAATTTTAAAAACACAATGGGAGATTATAAGACGAATTCAGAAAAATAGCAAGTACTTCAAGATGTTTGTGGCGTTTGAATAACCGCAGAGATTGATAGCCTGAACCACGAATCCCGAACAATATCGGGACAAGTTCCCACGGAACCCCGCCAACGGCGGGGAATTAACACCAATTTTTTTACAAACCAGTTTCCGACTTGAGCGCCAGCGAAAGGCTAAACTGGTTTTGATCTTATTGTCAGACAACCGAAACCAGTTTGTCCCGAACCTTCGGGATGAAAACTGGTTTTAACAATCTATAGATCGCTGCCGGCGGGACTAAATTGGTTTCGGCGGCTTGCTTTTATATTTGTTGTTCTTTTTCTTGGAACATTTCGATAAATCCTCCATAAACTTCTTGCCTTCCAGGTAATGTTCATAAGCCAAATATTTGAATCCGGACGAAATCCAATCCTCAATATTGCTCTGTTCATTGATAATCTGATCTCTATTAAACCCAAGATTTTCTGATAACATCTCGGCGATATCATTAGCACTTCTATTGATAATTACTATCTTTGCATTACTATGTATTTGTGCCAATAAAAAGCTGGTCAAAGCATCTGCTTCCGGAAAACTATAACCGAGCGTATAAATCTCATCGCATTTTGAAATGGCATCGCATGCCGATTTAACCAGATTAACTTCATATTTGGATCGGTAGGTCTTCATAAATGTCGGCGCAACTAAAAAGTATCCAAAGTAAAGTTTGCGTGGTTTTTGTTTTACCCAAAAATCAATGCCCAATCCTTCAAAATATGGTTCACATGTTGTTGGATGGCTAAGATCAATCTGAATATCTTCATCGAAAAATCCAGGAGCATGCCAGTTCACGGAACCATGAAGTTTTATAATCGGAACTTTGGTTTTAAATAAACGGCTTTCATCAAATTTCAGATTATTACTGAATTTACCCAATAAATAGCCATCGTGAGGACTCCATAATCCCGCTTGCCATAAAGCTTGTTCAATTAATAGGTCATAATTAAATGTGATGATAACATCACTTGGCTGAATGAATTTAGCAAACTTTGACAATAATTCTGGATTTACAGCCAACGCATCTGGAAGCAGAAATTTAACAATAAAATGTTCGATTAATTTTCGGATGTCTTTAAGTTGAAAGATGTTAAAGTCTCTCATAAAGGGAATTGGACAATCCGATAAATTGGCTTCGATCCCTTTTGGTATAAATGGAAGATTTATATTAATAGAGACTGTTACGAAAAAACTTGTAAATAGTTGATAAATAAGGATAAACAGACTATAATTTGATCGATCTAATAAAAGCCCTATTTAGCTGATTTTACGCTAAATATCTGCTATATTTTG
>JBAZPA010000205.1:0-2612 GCA_041648435.1 archaeon | reverse complement strand
TGGATATTCCGATCAAACCGGACACCGATTCCGGAAGCATTCGGACAGTATTTGATCGTTCTGTTTTCATCATTTGAAATTACTCCAAAGTGTCCGAATGGTGAAGCGAATTTTTAACTTTTCTCATAGATTCTCCTTTCAAATTGATGCGATGCGAGTTATGAATGATCCGATCCAAAATCGCATCTGCTACGGTTGGTTCGGCCAAATAGTTGTGCCAATCTTTGACATCCAACTGACTGGTCATAATGATGCTTCCGGATTGCGAACGTTCTTCAATGATTTCCAGGAGTTCCTGAATATCCTGCATTTTTACTGGGCCAGAGCCAAAATCATCCAGGATTAAGACCTTGAACTTCGCGAGTTTTGACAGCCATGTTAAATAGGAACCGTCGCCCCTGACGAGCGAGATTTGCGTCAGAAGTTTTGTTACACGGTAATAGAGAACGGAATGTCCGTTTGCCATAGCGTTGTTTCCCAAAGCGCAGGCGAGATGCGTTTTTCCAGTACCGGTTGCACCGGTGATGATGATGTTTTGATGGGCTTGGACCCAGTTGTTATCGAACAGCGACAAGAGAACGCTTTTCTCAATATTCCGGGGGGCGGAATAATCAATATCCTCGATGAAGGCAGACTTGAACTTTAATTGAGAACGGCTGATCAGATGTTTGATTTTGCGGTTATGTCTGTCAGTTACTTCGCTGGTGATCAAGTGGGACAGTCGCTCTTCAAAGGTCAGCGCGGTGAAGGATGGACTTTCTAGTTGTTGAAGCAGAGCGGCTTTAAAGCCATTCAGTTTGAGTTCGCTGAGTTGATCGAGTGTATGGTGGAATGCGGTCATGTTTTTCCTTTACTGATAGTATTCAGCGCCCCGCAGATTGTCATGGTAAAGCGGCAAGGTAAGCGGGTTCATATCGACTGGTTTCAGATAAGTTTTGTTCTTTAGAATGGCTTTAAAGTGCTTTACCCGATAACTCTGGAGTTCCATCATTTTGCGTGCTGCCTGTTCGACACTTTCAGGATCCGGTTGAAGTTTGGCCGTATTGAGGATTCCCAGACAGATGCGAAAACCTATCTCCGGATGGGGTTTAGTTTCCATGATGGTTTGGATTAATTCACCGGTATTCTTTCCAAAACTAAGTCCCCATTCGATGAGCCGGGAAGGTCTCCACCCGGCATAAAGGCGATGCGCCGATGCCATGTGTTCCGATTGGGTCGAATAAGCGCCAATTCGATAGAGTCGCTCATGAACGGCAACCCGTTTACGCTGATAAAATATCTCCACGGCAGTGGCAGTATAACGCACCTCGACTTCTTTGCCGACTAATTGGTAGGGTACGCTGTAGCATACTTTACCGAGTTCAATGTGATAATCAATATTGACCCGGCAACGTTTAAATTCCCGGAAAACATAAGGACTGACAGGTAATGGCTTGAGCGCTGGACGGTCTAGTTCTTCGTACAACTCCCGACGACTCTTTTCGATCTTTTTTATCTTCCGGTTGTTCAAGTCATCCAGCAAGGAGTAAATGGCTTCATTTAACTCTTCTATCGAGTAAAATACTCGATGTCTCAGACGCGCTAATATCCAGCGCTGAACTAATTTTACAGACAACTCAACTTTAGGTTTATCTTTTGCGTGGTAGGGACGGGCGGGCAAAACAACTGTCCCATAATATTCAGCCATGTCCTGATAGGTCTCGTTCAAATCCGGATCGTACTTGTCAGCCCGATTGACTGCCGCTTTCATATTATCCGGAATGAGCATTTCAGTAACACCACCAAAATATTCAAAAGCATGATTATGAGCAGTGATAATGGAGGGCTTTCTCTGATCCCGTATGGCTTCCGCATACGTGTAACCACTGGCGCCTAACGCCGTCACAAATATCTCAACCCCTGTGATTTCTCCGGTTCTGGAATCGGCGACTTCGCCTTTCAGTCCCGAAAAATCCACAAACATCTTCTCTCCGGCTTTGTGAATTTGGTGCATGGAAACACTCAGTGTCTTTGACCAATCCCGATAAAGTTGACAATACTGACTGTAACCATATCCAGAACCGTCAGGATTTGATTCGCGATATTCCTCCCAGAGCAACTGCCGTGTGACATGACGCTTCTTTAGTTCCGTATGCATCCAACTGAAATCCGGCATCTCTGCACGACTAATTCGCTCAGTTGAAACCTTTTCTGGAAATAAAGCCTGAATCAGTTGCTGATCGCTGAGTTCTTTCAATCTTTCCAGAGTCAGTTCCGATTCCTTAAAGCGTCGTAGATAATCCGATACCGTGGACTTCCGTAAATTTAGCGCTTTGCTAATCTGGCGAATCGATAATCCACTCTGACTCTTTAACCTGACGATCTTCTCAATTTCCGACATTCGCAGTCTCCTTTGCATCTTGATACATTCTCCTTCTAACGTTATTACAAAACGTCAAAAGGTAATCCAAAGAAAACAGAACACCGAATGTGTCGCCAACCACTTTTGAAAAAAGATTCCGATTGAGTGTGCTAAAGTGTCCGAATGATTTTCGGAATCGGTGTCCGAATGCTTCCGGAATCACTGTCCGAATCAAATCGGAATCGGTGTCCGAATGGTGTCGGATTTTCCA
>JBAZPA010000204.1:0-2635 GCA_041648435.1 archaeon | reverse complement strand
CGATACGGATTGCGGAAGAAACCGGAAGCCGTCTTCACGTCGCGCATTTGTCCAGCAAGGCGGGCCTCGAAGCCGTAAGGGAAGCGAAAGAAGGAAGCGGAAGTATTACGTGCGAGGTCTGCCCCCACCATTTGTTTCTCACTGAAAACGACATTGAAAAACTGGGGAACTTCGGGAAAATGAATCCGCCGTTGCGCTCGAAGGAAGACGTTAAGGCGCTGTGGAAAGGGCTGAACGACGGAACAATAGACTGCGTTTCCACAGACCACGCGCCCCACACGATTCAGGAAAAAAGCCAGCCGTACGACAAGGCTCCTTCAGGAGTTCCCGGCGTGGAAACAATGCTTCCGTTGCTCCTGAACGCGGTTCGGGAAGAAAAAATCGAATTGAAAACAATTATGAAGGCGTGCGCGGAAAACCCCGCGAGGATTTTCGGCTTCAATGACAGGGCGCGCCTCGAAGAAGGATTCCTCGGCGATGCGGTAATCGTTAACCCGGAAAAGTCATGGACCATCAGGGGCGCGGACTTGCTTTCCAAGTGCGGCTGGACGCCGTTCGAGGGCATAAGCGTAAAAGGACGCGTGGAGAAAACGATTGTTGGAGGGGGGATTGTTTTTGGCGGGACAAAAAAACCAGTTGTGCAATGACTTGTTCGACATAGGCGCGGTAAAATTCGGATTGTTCACATTGAAGTCGGGACTCAAGAGCCCGATTTACATAGACCTGAGGGTTCTGGTGAGTTACCCGAACACGTTGAAGAAGGTCGCGAAGCTTCTCGCCAAGTCCTCCGCGGAACTGAATTACGACAGGATTGCGGGAATCCCTTACGCCGCAATCGCAATCGCTACTGCGTTCTCGCTTTCAACCGGAAAGCCGATGATTTATCCGCGCAAGGAAGCCAAGGATTACGGGACCGCGAGGCAAATCGAGGGTGTCTTCAATGCCGGCGAAACAATCCTCGTAATTGACGACCTCATCACCACGGGCGCAAGCAAGCTCGAAACAATAGCGCCGTTGGAGCAGGTGGGCCTAAAGGTGAAGGATATCTGCGTTCTGGTGGACCGCGAGCAGGGAGGAAAAAAGGAATTGGAGGAAAAAGGCTACGCATTGCACTCCGTGCTCACGATTTCCGAACTCCTCAAAAACCTGAAGAAAAGCGGAAAAATAAGCGAGGAACAATTCAGGGAACTCAGGTCTTACTTCAAGAACCCCGAAAAGTGGCAGGAGGGGAAATGAATGAATTACTCCGAATTCCTGTTGCAGACCGCGGAAGCCAACAAGAGCATAGCCTGCCTTGGCCTCGACCCCGTGCTGGAAAAGATTCCCGCCAAGGGAAATTCCGTTGAAGAAAAAATAACGAATTTTTACTCCGAAATAATCAATGCCTGCGTTTCTTCAGGAGTCCTTCCGGGCGCCTGCAAGCCCAATTACGCGTTTTACGCCCAGTACGGCTGGGACGGATTGAGGGCGCTCAGGAACGTCTGCGCGCTGGTAAAGGAAAACGTTTTTCCCCTGATACTCGACGCAAAGCGCGGCGACATAGGGAAAACGTCCGACGCTTACGCGAAGGAAGTATTCGAATTCTGGGGAGTTGACGCCGTGACTGTCGCGCCTTACATGGGCGCGGATTCCGTGCTTCCCTTCATAAAGTGGAGCGAGAAATACGGAAAAGGCGTTTACGTCCTCAACAGAACTTCCAACGAGGGAGCGAAGGAATTGCAGAACCTCGACGTTAAAGGCGAGCCTTTGTACATCGTGGTGAGCAGGAAAATCACGGAGTGGGGAAAGAACGCTTCGGGAAATGTCGGTGCGGTAGTCGGGGCAACCAATATAAGCGAGCTCCAAAGAATCCACGACTTCTTTTCCGGACAATCGTTTTCCGCACCCTACCTGATTCCGGGCGTGGGCGGACAGGGCGGAAGCGCGAAGGAAGTTTTCTCGGTTCTCTCAAAAAAAGGAAACGCGGGAATCCACAGGATAAACAGTTCTTCGGCGATAAATTACGCCTACGAAAAAAACAATGACTCCGATTACGCCGGCGCGGCAGTGAATGCGCTGAAGGAACTGAATAACGAAATAGGTTTTTCCTGAAAGCCCTTGGAGGGAATTGAACCCCCGACCCCCGCTTTACGAAAGCGGTGCTCTAAACCAGACTGAGCTACAAGGGCACAGCCTTTCTTTCCGAAAGAAAGGCTGGCGAAAGAAACATTTTTTGCTCCGCAAAAAGTTGGAATGCAAAAGTAATTTAAAGTTCCTCGAACCGCAGTTTTGCCAGTCCGAGCCTCCAAAGCCTTTCGGGAAGCCCCGCGATTTTAACGCGCTTCTGCGCTGTCGAATCCCTTTCGCGTATCGTCACAGTGCCGTCTTTCAACGAATCATAATCAAAAGTTATCGCGAACGGAACCCCGATTTCGTCCACGCGCGCGTACCTCCTTCCTATGCTGGCTTTGTCGTCATACGTTGCGTCAATCCCGAAAGCGCGCAGTTCCGCGTAAAATCCCTTCGCCTTTTCATCTATTCCCTCCTTGTTCACGAGCGGGAATACCGCGCAGAGGAAGGGCGCAACCTCAATCGGCAATGAAAGGAAGACCCTTTTTTCGCCTTTCTTTTCCTCCTCGCGAAGGGAATTGTCTAT
>JBAZPA010000203.1:0-2664 GCA_041648435.1 archaeon | reverse complement strand
GCAGCGCTTTCAGCGAATTATCCTGCTCGAGCTGGTAGCGTGGAGCCATTTTGAAATACGACAGCGCGATTTTGTAATACCCGTCTTCCACCAACGGCGAATAGGTGTAGCGTTCAACCAACTGCTGATACTCGGAAATCGCCAGCAGATATTCTTTTTTGTTAAAATTGCATTCGCCGAGGTAATATTGCGCATCATCGGAAAGATCGCCACCGGGACTATTGAGGACGACCATGCTGAAGTTCTCGATTGCCTTGTCCCATTTTTTCTTTTCGTAAGCGGTCTGTGCCCGTTCATAGTACGAACCAAAATCGGACGGAATCGTTTCTTTGCCGGACGAACAGCCGAACAAAAATCCCAGAATGGTTAGGACGAAAATCCGATTGAAATGCTTTACAAATTTATCTGTCATATTTTCTCAGTTTCCACTTTATCAATTATTGTCAAAAAATCCAGCCAGCCGAGTCGTTAAAAATTCACCATTAGCATCAGACCGCGGATGGGTTGCCGGTATGTAACGTCGGCCACGAATCCCATGTTCCAGCTGACGTCATTTTTTCCTTCAGAGCGGTAATGTTTCGCGGCGATTTGCGCGTGAAAGGCGCTGAACAGGTGATTGAACATAATCGCCGTCGCGAAATTGGTTGCCATTTTCAATGCCTGATTCGAATTATAACGTTGGGTCAGATATTTCTCACGCTTCGCGCTGGTTTTCAGCGGGTTTTCCAGAGTTGTATCGATGAGCGAAATATCATAATCCTTCCAGCCGTTACCGAACTGATCGTATTTTCCGATATTTTCATAGTAATCACGATCCTTGACCGGCGTCATTTCGCCAGTCTTGGCAAGGAACCAATACTCCGGAACTTTGAGCGATAGACTGTCATTGACGATATATTCGGTACCGTTGTAATAAACCCGGATGTTATGCGAACCGCCTAGTCCAAAATAATCCTGCTCCAACTCCGAGCCGTTTTGACAATTGTCAAACCAACGGAAAAGATTCCAGTTGTCATCGGCGTATTTTTTATATTGCTTTTCGATGTCTTTTCCGGTGCTTTGCCGGTTAAAATACATCGACCAGCAGAAAGCTTCGACGCCGAAGAACGCCGCCGCGCGCCACTTGGCTCCGGCATAGAATTCGCCCGCGCCCGGCAGAACGGCAGAGAGAACAAACGCCAATCCGGGCGATTTTTCATAATTAAAGACAAACGTATCCGTCTCGGTCTGGGCAAATTTCAGATTAGATAACAGAGCGGAACTCCCCGAAGACGGTACGGCTGAAGGTCGTTGCCAGATTCCTTGCCCCATCGCCAGAGCGGGAATCAGAATTCCCAGTAAGATCACAGCTGTCAATGTTTTAATTTTCATATCTCCTCCATCAAAGTCCAAACAGGATGGTTAAATACGATCGCCACTCTTTTCCGTACGTGTGCGTTTTATCCTGCCGATCTGTCAGTTGAAACTCGTCGAGTCCATAGACGAAATCCAGGCTGATCGCCGTCGGATACGCGTAAAAAGAGAATCCGCTGAGCCGCAGTTCGACGCCGACGTCTTTTTTAAAATCGCCGACGATACTCTTCACCACGCCGGACGGATTCTTCCGAAATACGCTCCAGTCCAATGCTGGATAGCCGTCCACCTGATTCCAGGCGTTTCCGGTCTCAAAGAAGGTTCCGATGAACGCGTTTTGCAAATTGAACGACAACAACTGAATGTCCTTTTCGATAAAAAGCGGCACACGCCACGTATAATGTAAACTGAAAAGATTTCTTCCTTCAATACTATAAAAAGGATAACCGCGAAGTCCCGGCATCCCGCCCGCAAATAAATTGAAGAACGAGTCGAGTTGCGGCATGGAAATCCATCCGAACCGCCACTTCAGATTTCCGACAAGCGACGGCAATAACGGATAACGGTGATGCCAGACGCCTTCCTGCTCTACCTTCCAGTAATAATTGTTCCGGAAAATCTCCCGCAAAGTGCCGAAATCCTCATAAACACCGAAATCGATCATGAGCTTGTCGTAGTTTCGGGAAATTTGCGTCGTGATCTCGACGCCGTTGTTCGGATTCATGTCTTCGTTAACATTACGGATGACATTTTTAAAATGCCAGTTCAAGCGGAAATCGATACCGTGATAGTAATCATAAGTAAAACCGCTGGAATAGTAGCCTTCAGACGGGATTTTTTCATCGTTCGATAATCGGTATTTCTGCAAATCCATGTCGAGGCGGATATGGTTGATCCCGCCCATCGGCAGTGACATTCCGAAAATGGCTTCAGTCAAGTAAAACGTATAATCCAAAGTCATCGGGCGCATTCTCCATGTCGTTTTATTATTGAGAATGCTTAGACTCATGTTGTAAAATTCGAAGAAGAAGGTCGGCTTCCACTGATGATATTCCAGCAGAAGAAAAAGGTCGCGGTCTTTGATCCGGTTGACCGAGGCGCCGCCGAAGATATTGAAGCGGTCAAGAATTTCCGACGAATAAAAGTAAAAACCCGGTTTGATCGTTCCGTAATCGATGGTCAGTCGCGGCGAAACGAATATCTTGGAAAACCGATCGGTATATTTCGTGGGCTTTGCCAGCGACAATGACGAGATCGGCATGTTTCCGGGAATTCGATCCGCATAATCCGAATAAACCGCCTTCGCCGGAT
>JBAZPA010000202.1:0-2691 GCA_041648435.1 archaeon | reverse complement strand
GACCAGGAAAAAGCAGCCGAGTATGTTCGGCGACAAGCCGAACAAACCAAACTCAACGACTTCCCCAATTAAGGATACCTAGCCCTTCAGGGCTAGGAGGAAGTCATTTGCCTAACGGGTGGCGAATGATTTACACCATAAAAACCACAGAAATCCAAATAGTGGCAATAGTGCTGGAGTGGTTTTCCCATTCGGATTACGAAAGGAAATTCCATTACTGATTGTCACTTGTTGAAGCGCAATACTTTCGCCTCGAGTTCTCCGCACGAGTAAGCCTGCGGGAGGAACCAGAACGGGCAGTTTTCCCTGTAACCCACCTCAAACGCCTTGTCGATTTGGGGGTTGCCTGCATAAGCCGCTGTTCCCCGCGCCGTGGCGTCCTCGTAATTCAGCAGAATGAATTGCACGTTGCTGTCGGAAAGGTATTCGTTCCCGCCCTTTTTCCCCTGCGTCATAAGGTATTCGAGGCCTCCCGGCATCGGGGAATTCTGGGAGGTGTTTTCGAAGTAAAGTGAAGTGAGAACCGAATTCTTTTTTCCTGTGTAATACGAAAAATATCCGCTCATGCTGGGCTCCGCCAAAACCTTTTTATTTTGCCAGAGATTGTTTGAAGCGTAATCTATTGCCTTCACATCAACAGCGCTTATGCGCGAGTATTGTATTTGGAACGCAAAGACAACGCTGAAAAGCAATCCGATTGTTCCGAGCACGATTGCATAGCGCTTAAGGTTCCGCGAATAGGGAATCGAGGCAATCAGGAAAACCGTTCCGAGGCCGAGGAACTTTATCTGCTCCCATCCGCGGAACGAAACCTCAAAGAAAGAGCCCACAAGCCCAAGAAATGAAATCAGTGTGAACGCTTTCCAGAAGGCGAACCCATTTTGCCTGAAAGCGCTCCAAGCCAGGATTGCGCCCACAAACAGCAATGTGAGGCCCGCGGAAACCAGTTCGTAGTTGCGCAAATTGAATGAAGTGAATTCCATTCCGGCTTTCAGGCTGTGAATGTTCCAGGGAAAAGCGTTGCTCAGGATTATCATTAACAGCACGGAAACGATTATTCCGGTTGCCGCGTAAGCCAGGGCGCGTTTGTCCCTGCGCATTGCAATGACAAAAGGTACGATTGAAACCAAAAAAATCATGTAATTCCAGAGCAGCAGGGAGCCGAAAATGAGTCCGCCGATTCCGCGTTTTCCCCTTTCAATCAGCAGCAGCGGCAATGGCAGGATGAAAAATGCGATGTTTGCCGGGCTGTCATATGAAGTAATCACCAATGGCGCGAGTACTGCCGCGATGAATGCCGCGATCATTGCGCCCCTTTCATTTTTTTTGCGCAGCGCAAGGAACGCGCTTAACGGCAGAAGCGAGGCAATGATTGGAAGCAGGAGCATTGCAAGCCAGATTGGGGAAATTCCGGATGCGAGCGAGGTTCCTGCCAACAGCAAATGGTAGAGCGGCGGGTAACTGTTCGGCCTTGGCTCAACGCTTTCCTCAATGCTCGGAATTTGCTGGCTTGAAATTATTGTCTGCGCGTGCCCGAAGTGGAAGGGCGCGTCATACGAAATCGGCATCTGCTGCAATGCCACGGGCGCCATGCGCAAAACCAGCGCAATGAGTATTATAACGAGGAGGTGCTTTGCGTATTTCATTTGCTTTCACCGGCAAATTCCAGAATGTCTTTCAGAAGCAATTCGAATTTATCGTATCCGGCTTGCGCGTTGAAGTGGCCCGCGCCCTTCACTATGCGCAATTCTGCGCCGAGGCTTTTTGCAAGCCCCTCGCCGAAGCTCAGCGGAACGTACGGGTCATTGTCCGCATGGTAAACAAAAAACTTCGGGCACTTTTCCCTTATTTTCTTCCAGTCGAAGCTTCCCAAAAATGACGCGTTCACGGAATCGAATATTTTCTTTCCAATTTTTCCCCCAAAGCCTGCAACGAGGAACGCACCGCGGATTCTGTTTTCCGTGCGCGCTATGTACTGCAGTGCGAATGCGCAGCCGATGCTGTGCCCTATGAGAATCAATTCGTTTCCCGAATTCGGAATGGCTGCGTTCATTTCAGCAATCCAGTTTCCAAGGTTCTGGCCTTCCGGAGTCGGAAACTTTGGAGCAATTACTCTGAAGCCGCGCTTTTCGAGTTTCGCCTTGAGCCACGGAAACCAGTTTTCCTCCGGATTTCCGCAGGCGCCGTGGATTATCGCAATTGTCGGCTTCAATTTATACGCCTCATTATTTTTTGCTGAAAATTCCCGAATGCGCTTCCAGAAAAGCTTTCAGCAATCCGGACGCTTTTTCCCCCTGCAGGCCGCCCGTGGCTTCAACGCCTTTTGCAATGCCGTTCTCTTTCAGTATGTCGAACGTTTTCCTGTTTCCGTATTCCAAGTGTTTCGTTCCATAAACGACTTTTCTTATTCCCGCGTAAACCATCGCCTTTGCGCACATGAGGCAGGGCTCGATGTTCGCGTAAACAGCGCAGTCTTCAAGCGTTCTTTTTCCCAGTTTTTTGCACGCTTTTTTTATTGCCAGGATTTCCGCGTGCGCAGTGGGGTCGTTTTTTGTAATGCTCGCGCTTGAAGCCCGCGATAATATTTTGCCTTCCTTTGTTATGACGCAGCCCGCGGGATAGTCGCCCCTGTCCAGTGCCTTCTTTCCCTCTTTGTTGGCGATTTTCATAAATTGTTCGTCGTTCATTCCG
>JBAZPA010000201.1:0-2719 GCA_041648435.1 archaeon | reverse complement strand
TAACATTGATTTTCCCATTTCTAATGCGCATTCCAATTTTTGCGCGAATTATATCTTGATTTTCTGCCCGGGCTTCATTATCAGGGTTTCCGCCTCGAGGACGCTCTTGTCAATCTTGTGCTTGAATTCGTTCGCGTCCGCCTTTATGTTCTCGAAAGTGTTGTAGTGCATCGGAATCACGTACTTCGGCTTAATCATTTTCGTGGCTTTCACCGCGTCGCTCAAATCCATTACGCGCTGGCCGCCGATTGGAATCATCAGGATGTTCGCGTCCACCTCGGAAAACGAGTCCAGCAAATCCGTATCGCCGGTGTGGAAAACGCTTTCTTTGCCGGAATTCAGGAGGTAGCCCACGGGATAAAACGCGTGCGGATGGTGTGCAATCATCACTTCAAGGCCTATTCCGCGCGCATTGAGTTTCTCGCCTATTTTGACCTCGCGCATTAATCCGCGGGGCAACGCAAGCTGCCTCAAAGTGCTCTCGTGCCCCACTACGAGCGCGTTGTCGCGCTTTGCAATCGTTTCAACCGCCTTCTTGTCAAAATGCCCCAAGTGCTCGTGCGTAAGAAGAATCAATGAAATATTTTTGAGGTCGCTTTCCTTTACCGGCGAGCGGATTGATTTGCCGTTGTGGTGGGGCGCGTTGTTTATGAACGGGTCAATGAGGACATTTGTTTTGCCGAAGGAAACCTGGAAGGAAGAATGCCGCAGGAATTGCACTGAAACCAAGTCAATTCACCCCGAGCATAAATTCGCCTTTTTCCCGCAATAATAATAACATGTTAGGACGACAATTTAAAGCGATTGCAGGAATTAATCTAATTCGCTGCGGGGCGAAATGCAATGAAAAATGGGGCCATAATCGTTTTGGTTGCAATGATCGCGCTTGCCGCTACTACAGTAGTGAGCGATGAAACAATTCAGGCGCAGTCCCAGATAACGAGCCACACAATCCAAATCCAATTGGGCGCGGATGCAAAGGCGGACGTCCTGGAAAAATATTATTTGAAGTTTCCTTCCGCGGAGGACCTGCGGCAATTCATTCTGGATGCCGAAAAGAACGGCCCGAGGCTGCAGGACTGGACGATTTACGACAACAGGTTCTTCGCGCACTTCGGAAGGCAGGACGAAATAAGCAACGCCAAGATTTCATTTGACAACAGGGAAAAGGCATTGCGGATGGAGTACCGCCTTGAAAGGGGAATAATGGAAAAGGCGGACGAAACCACAAGGCAGGTTTCGTGGCAGTTAAGCAGGGGCGCGTTTGACGCCTATGTGAAATCCGGAATAACGATACTTCCCGCGAACACCGAAATAACTTTTTTGCTTCCGCCGGGCGCGGTGCTTGACGAGCGGGTCGTGCCCGAGGCAAAGGTTTCGGCTTTCGAGGGGAAGGTCGCGTGGAAGGGTTACCTTACCACGAATTTCATGAAGCTCAGCTACATTATGGGGAAGCCGATTGCGCAGCCCTTGGACACCTCAAAGCTGGTGCAGGACTTCATAGGGAACAGGCAGAACCTTCTTATTCTCCTGATAATCGCATTGCTCGTCGTGATAATTTACTGGAAGCGCGCGGGAATTGAAAGGAGAATAGAGGGATATATTGTAAAGCACTCCTCTTTCGAGCCCAAGGAAAAGGAAGACGAACTTGAAATCGGGGGCGAAAAATGATTCATTCGCGGAAACTTTTGCAATGAAAAATTTCGGTTTATGAAAAAAAAGATTATCTCAATAAGCTCTATTTGGGAAATAAGCAGGGAAAACTCGATTGCCTTCTCGGAAGAGCTCGGCGACGAGCTTGAAGGAAACGAATTCGACTCTTTTATTTTGTGCCTGCACTTTCCCCGCGAAATCGGGGAATACGAAAAGGAATTGTTGAAATCCCAGTTCAATTCAATTGTGGGAACCGCGCTAATCGAAAGGTTCGGGACAAAGCGCGATTTCACGGAACCCGAACTTGAAATAAGAGTTGACTTCTTCAAAATGAATTACGAATTGTGGTTCAGGCCCGTGTTTTTGTTCGCGAGGTACGGGAAGCTCGAGCGCGGACTGCCCCAGACGAGGTGGGATTGCGCGAAATGCAGGGGAAAGGGATGCGGTGAATGCAATGGAACGGGAAAAAGGCACGCGGAAAGCGTGCAGGAATTGGCATGCATTCCCGCGGAAAGGGAATTCGATGCCGAAGGCTCGAGGTTCCACGGCGCTGGGCGGGAGGACAGGGACGCGAGAATGCTCGGGACCGGAAGGCCGTTCGTGATTGAATTGCTCAGCCCGAAAAGAAGGATGGCCGGCTTGAAATTGCTTGAAGGAAAAATAAATGAGAGCGCGAAGGGAAAAATCAGGGTAAGCGGGTTAAGGGCTTCGGACAGAAGCGAACTGCTGGAAGTGAAGAGCGGGGAATTCCAGAAAACTTATGAAGCGAGGGTTGAATTCGGGGAGGAAATTCCGCGCGAAAAACTCGAAAAGGCGTGCGCGGAACTCTCGGGAAAGGAATTGCTCCAGAACACGCCGAACCGCGTAATGCACAGAAGGGCGAACCTAGAAAGAAAGCGCACAGTAATTTACGTGAAAGTAAAGGAATTCTCCGGAAAAAGCGCTTTGCTTGAAATCCGCGCCGAGCACGGCACTTACATAAAGGAATTCGTTTCGGGGGACGAAGGAAGGACGAAGCCGAACCTGAGCGAACTGCTCGGCGTGCCGGCATTCGTTTCGGAGCTTG
>JBAZPA010000200.1:0-2768 GCA_041648435.1 archaeon | reverse complement strand
CAGCTTTTACCGGGCGTGTTGGCGCAAAACGACTTTTCCGCGGCGCTGATCGTGCGCGGCGGCAGTCCGGACGAAAACCTGATTTTGCTCGACGGCACTGAAGTTTATAACCCGTATCATATCGGCGGTGTGTTTTCAACCTTCAACGCCGACGCCATTTCGGACGCCGAGTTTCTCGCGGGTGGTTTTCCGGCGGAATACGGCGGGCGGATTTCGTCCGTTTTGAAAATCACGTCTAAAGAAGGCGACTCGAAAAACGGTCGACTGACCAAAAATACATGGCTGGGAAAATACTGGGACGTCAGCCGCGGCCGTGGCGAAATCAGTGCGCTCAGCAGCCGAATTCTACTCGAAGGGCCGGCTTACAAAGGCGGCTGGATGTTTTCCGGCAGAAGAACTTATTTCGATCAGTTGGCGAAAATTTATTATCTGGTAGAAGGTTCAGATCAGGATTGGAAATACTATTTCTTCGATACGCAATTCAAGATTTACAGCGACCCGAATCCGAAAAACCGCCTGACTTTTTCGTCTTACATGGGCGCCGACCGGCTGGCGTTTCTGATTGATCCGAATCTGCTGAGTCAGGTTGATTTCGACTGGAATTGGGGCAACCGGACAACCAGCCTGACCTGGCGATTCGTTCCGAATTCAAAATTTTATTCGGAGACGTCGATTTCCAGCACCGATTACCACTTTGATGTGGATATGACGATAAGCCAGACCGACAGTTTGGCCGGAACCGCGTCCAACCGGATTCGTGTGAAAAATGACGTGACTGACTGGACGGCTGAAAATAAACTGACGTGGTTTCTCTCCCGGAAACATACCGCGACGCTTGGCGTATCTCTCAAAACGCTGTCGATGAGTTTTAACCAAAAGATCGATGCGGTCACCTATTTCGATATGAAACAAAGCCCGTTCATTTCCAGTGTCTTTATGCAGGATAAATGGCAGGTCGGCGCCCTGTTCGCTCTCCAATTTGGTCTGCGGGCGACGAAATACGAGTTGCACAAACGTATCTACCTTGAGCCGCGCGTCGGATTCAAGTATAATCTGACGGAAAATCTGGCGTTCAAGGGCAGTTGGGGTATTTACCATCAATTTTTGTTTACGACGAACGATGAAAATGAAATCCTGCGCATCGTGGATTTCTGGGAACCGGTTTCCAAAACGCAGAACGCACCAAGCAATCAGCATTTCATCGTCGGAATCGAGCGCTGGATGGGCGAAGGATTTACCGGTTCGATCGAGGCGTATTACAAGCCGTATAGCTCGATTTTGGACAATAATCCTGCGAACAATCCGGCGGACGACAGCGACGATTTCATCTCCGGAAAAGGGACAGCTTGGGGCATCGAATTTCTGCTGAAGAAAACCGCTGGCAAATTCACCGGCTGGCTCGGTTATTCTTATTCGTTCGTCGAAAAGCGGATCGATTTCAACAGTGACGGCAAGATCAAGCGTTCGCAGGACGAGATTTATAACCCGAATTATTATCGTCCGCACGCCGGCAATCTCGTTCTGAATTATCAGATCAATTCAAAAAATTCGGTCAGCCTGACATGGTCGTTGTCAAGCGGCCAGCCCTACACGCCGGTTATAGGAAAGGTCTATACGCAGAGCGGCTTCGGCAGTATTGAAAATCCGTACACCCTGACGACGATCTACGGGCGGAAAAACTCGGCGCATTATCCGGCTTACTACCGCGGCGACATCGGCTGGTTGAGAGATATTCATCCGTTTGGAATTCACGGCAGGTTCAAATTTCAGGTGATCAATTTCACCAACCATTTCAACGCGTTGTTTTATTCGTGGGACCACAGCCGTTCGCCGTCGCGCGTCACCGCCATCGGCATGTTTCCGATCATTCCAACGATGGGAGTCGAATTTGAGTTATAGAATGAAAACCATGACGGCGATTTTCAGATTGTTTGTCGTAACAGGCGTCGCGCTGGTTTGGTTTTCGTGCCAAAAAGAACTCGATCTGATGCAGTTCAAGGACGATTTTGGCGACTATGAGCCGGAAGTGCGCATTGAGGCGATCGTTGCTCCTTTTCGAGTTTTTGAATTGACTCCCTTACATCAGGTCACAGTCCGGGTGGATAGGTCTATCACGATTGACGATACGACGATTTACAATGGTCGTGACGACAATGGCAACTGGCACAGTTTTACCGATGTGAATGGCAATGGTAAATGGGATAACGGCGAACCGCTGAACGACGATCTCGGCGAAGACGGCATGGTTGGACAGGAAAACGGTTTTCCCGCCAGAGACAAAGGCGAAGGTAATGGCAAGCCCGATTATGGTGAGCCGAATGTCGATGTATATGACGAAATTTTACCCTTAGTTCATGATAAGACTGCGATTGTCAGCCTGACAAATCTGACAAATCAACAGGTTTATTCATTGATCTGGTGTGACGTCGCAGCCAGATTTCAATATCTCGGACGAGATTATGATAATCTCTGGGAGAATGTTTACGAAAGTTGGTACGGTGGTTACGTTTCAACAAACTATAGTATCAGTCTTGCGGATACCAATACCGTTTTCGAATTTTCAATCGAGTTGCCGAATCGCAATCTGACTGTCAAAGGACAAACGCGACTGGTTCAAAGAGCGGTTTTCATGGATTCAGGATTTACGAAAGTTCGGGATACGCTGTATGTGCCTTATGGCGGTCCGGGTGGTATCATGTGGCGGTCGGACCCGCGGGCGACGGTTTATTGTGTCCGGATTGAGAGAGTTGCAAATGGAGAGCATCGAT
>JBAZPA010000199.1:0-2781 GCA_041648435.1 archaeon | reverse complement strand
CGTGTACCCTTCCTCCAGCAATATCCTTTTCACGGCGTCCTTGTGGGCTCCCTGCAATTCTATTCCCGTTCCCTTTACCGTTCCTCCGCAGGCAAGCTTCTTTTTCAGGGTTTTCGCGAGTTCCTCCGCGTTCTCCTTTCCTTCGAGGCCCGTTATCGTGGTTATGAATTTCTTGAACCTGCGCTTTGCGACGGTTATCCTTATTTTCTGGCTTTCCTTCGCGATTTTCCCGCAAAAGCATATGCTTTTGGGCAAGCCGCAAATCTGGCAGACTTCCGTCATTGAACTCATTGCTTTTTGGCCTCCGTTTTCTTTGCCTTTTCCTGCGCTGCCTTCAGGGCTTCCTTTTTCTTTTTCTCCGGCGCCTTCGCGGCCTGCGATTTTTTCTTTTCCCCCATTATTGTCAGAATCCTTGCGTTTTCCCTTCGGATTTTCCTTATTTTGCCGGGGTTTTCAGGCCTTGTTCCCGATGCATTGATTGCCCTTTCCCTCGCCATTTCGCTCCGCAACTGCACTATTTTTTCCATCAGTTCGTTCTGGCCGAGCTCGCGCAGCGGGCCTGTTCTTTTTTTCGTCATTCGCTCCCCGCCTTTTTTCCATCCGCTTCCGCCTTTGCCGGCTCCTTTTTTTCCCCGGTTTTGATTTCCTTTTTTTGCCTCGGCTTTTTCGCGATCTTCTTTTCCTCTGCTTTCGGTTCCTCTTCGACTTCGACCTTTTCCGCGATTTCGTTTATCGCAACGTGCTTTTCGGCTTCCGCCTTCGCGGCCTTTCTCGCTTCCATCATTTCAGTAAGCTTTTCCCCCACCTTTACCTTGTCCGGGAACACCACGTCGGGCTTCACTATTTTGACTTTTATTCCTATCGCGCCGATTTTTCCGTAAGCGTCCGCCTTTCCGTAATCGCACCATCTTGCCTGCTCTCCGACTTTCTTCATGTAGCCTTCCGCGATTCTCTGCTTTCTTTTCCTCTGACCCTTTCCCGCCAGGACTCCCCCGAGCACTATTTCGCAGCCCTGCGCTCCGGCCGCCATTGTGTCGCGCAATGACCTGTACGCAATGCTTCTCCAATTGAATCCGCGCGAAATCATTCCCGCTATCTTGTCCGCTGTCGCCTGCGCGTCCAATGCGGGATTGACTATTTCCTTTATTTCAAGCTGGGGGTTGTCAATCTTGAACCTTTCCTGTATTTCGTTCGTGATGTTCCTTATGTTCTGCCCGCCCTTTCCTATCGCGAGCCCCGGATGGGTCACGTAAACCACAATGCGCGTCACGAGCGGCGTCTTTATTATTTCCGCCCTGGTGAAGCCAGCCTTTTCCATTTCCTTTCTCAGGTATTGCTCCAATTCCACGCGCTTCCACGCCAATTGTATGAAGTTTCTTTCAATCATAAATCAATTCACCAGCAATTCACAATTCAAATTTCAGCTCGCTTCCTCCACGATTATTTCCAGATGCGTGCTCTTGTGCCTGTGCCTTTTTCCGGAAATCCTTCCCCTTGTCTGGTAACCCGTTTTCCTGAATCCCTGCGAGCAGAAAGTGTGCACTATTACGAGGTTGTCCGAGTCCAGGCCCTTGAAGTCCGCGTTCGCCTTCACCAGATTCAGAAGCCCGAGGAAAACCTTTGCAAGCCTTATCGGATACCTTCCCGCCTTCACAAAGCTCTTTGAGTTTCCCTTCCTGTGCGCGACTTTTCCGGAGTAAACGCGCAATGGCAGAAAGTCCTTCATTTCGGAAACCCTTTTCAAATACGCTTCGGCCTTCTTCATGTTCATTCCCTTCAATTCGCGGCACATTTCGTTCGAGAACTTCAATGAAACAGGCTGGCCTGAAATGAACGCCCTTGCCTGCTTTTTGGAATCGTATTCCGCGAAATTGTAGTGCCTTTTCACCATTTTGATTCAGCCCCTTGCGCTTGCCAGTGCCGTGCTGCTTCTTGTCGCGCCTATTCCCGCCTTTCCGTGCGTCAGCCTCTTTCTCGTAAGCGCCAGTTCTCCGAGGAAAAGCCCCAGCATTTCCGGGATTATTTCAACGGTTTCAAAGCTGTTTCCCCTGTGCACCGCGATTTTTAGCCCAATCATCTGTGGAATGATTACCAGGTCCCTTTTGTGCGTCCTTATGGGCTTCGGCTCCTTTCCGCCTGCAATCATTTTCCTCGCGTTCTCAATTTTTTTCAGGATTTTTTTGTCGTATCCCTTTTGCAGGGATTTCCTCGGCCTTGCCGTAACGAGCTTCGCGAATTCGCCCGCGCTCATTTCCTGCAGTTCCTGAACGCTTTTTCCGCGGTAAGAGAATTCCTTTTTCACCATTATTTTTCACTCTCTTCAGTTCTTCTTCCTTCTTCCCGTGCGCTTCGAGGCAATGGCTCCCACCTTTCTTCCCGGCGGAGCGCTTCTTGCAGTGCTCTTTGATTTTCCGGGGTGGTGCTGGCTTCCCCCGAACGGGTGCGAGGGCGGATTCATTGCGACTCCCCTCACAACGGGATAGGCGCGGCCCCTTGCCTTTGCAAGCATGTGCGCGGTTCCGGCCTTGACCATCGGCTTTTCCTTCCTTCCTCCGCCCGCAGAGCAGCCTATTGTGGCCCTCGCTGCCGGATTCAACGCGATTATTTTTCCGCTCGGAAGCTTAACGAACACGCGGTTCTTTTCCTTCGACATCACCAGGCCATAGAGGCCGCTTGCCCTCACGAGGCTTCCCCCGTCTCCCGGAATCCTTTCAATGTTGAATATGGGGCAGCCTTCCGGCAATTCCTGCAATGCCATTATGTTTCCAACCGTAATTTCGC
>JBAZPA010000198.1:0-2783 GCA_041648435.1 archaeon | reverse complement strand
GCATTTGGAGAATGACGAGCTTGCGCTGAAAGAAGCCAGAAGGGTCCTGAAAAAAGGGGGAAAGGTGGTTTTTTCCGTTCCTGCCTTCCAGTTCCTTTTTTCCAGCCACGACAAGGCGATAGGGCATTACAGAAGATATTCAAAAAAGGAGCTCGACTCGAAAGTAAGAAAGCATTTCAGGCTGAAGTACGACTATTTCTGGAATTTCGCGATTTTCATCCCTGTCTGCATTTTCAGGCTGTTCAGGGGAAAAAACGGCTCAAAAACGGATTACATGAAAATGCCTTTTTTCATGGAAAAAACAATACTTGCATTTTCAAATTTTGAAACAAGCCTGCTCAAGCGCGGGGTCGGGATGCCTTTGGGAGTCGAGCTTATAGGGGTTGCCGAAAAATAACCGCAAACGGCGTTTTATTTGTAAAGGAAGCGCAGCTTGAGTATCCCGAAAAACATGTCAAGCACGTCCCTGAAATTGAGCTTTGAGTTCTTGTCGTCAACCCATGCTATCGGAACCTCTTTTATTCCGGCGCCATTGCGTTTGAGCTTCCAGAGCAATTCAACGTCAAACTCCCAGCGGCTCAACTTCAGTTCGGAAATAACTTTTTTGAGCGCGCCCGCCCTGAAGACCTTCGCGCCGCACTGTGTGTCCTTTATTCCGAGGCCGAAAAGAATGTTAACCAGAAGCCTGAAGCCGAGCCCGAAAAATATCCTGCTCATCGGTTGTTTCACGGGAATCACTGATTCGGGCAACGCCCTTGAGCCTATGGCGCAGTCATAACCTTCGATTCCGGAAAAAATCTTTCCGAATTCCTTCGGCGTTACCGAAGTATCGGCATCGGTGAAGCCCACAAACGGAAGATTTGCCGCCTTGAAGCCGCGGATTACCGCGCCGCCCTTTCCGACGTAATGCGGAATGTTGATTACTTTCGTGTTCCTGTGCTTCTTCGCGAAATCAAGGGCGATTTTCGGAGTGGAGTCCGAGCAGTTGTTGGGAACCACGATTAGCTCGAAGGCGGAAAAGTTTTTGGAAAGGTAATCGTGATACGATTGGAGGACGCCGGCGAGGCGCTTCTCCTCGTTGTAGGCGGGAATCACGAGCGAGAGTTCGCGCTTTGGCTTCGGCTTCATTTTCTTTCCCCGCATTTCAGATTTCGATTTTCACGGGCTCGCGGCAAAACAGAACCGCGCCTATGAACCCGACAAACCAGTAGAAGGCAAACAAATAAACAATTGAAAAGGCAATCGCGCTTTCCGCGCTTATCCCATAAAACGAGAACAGGAAAATTAGCGCGGCGTCGCGCGTTCCGATTCCCGAAATCGAAATCGGGACCAAGTCGAGGATTCCGAGAATCGGGACAACAAGGACGAAGAATTCGAGCGGAATCCTGAAGCCGAACGCGAGGGAAAGGAAGTAGGCAGAAATTATCGAGACAGCCCAGCTCAGGACTGCCAGAAGGACTGCCTTCGCGAGAACCATTTTCTTTGAGCGCATTCCCGAAAGCGAGGAATAAAAATTCGAGAAGCCCTCCGCGAGAACCTCCTTTTTTCCCTTTGGGACAAGCGCCTTGAAGAACGGCCTGAGCAGAGCCTTCATGAGGCGCTTCTGGAAGAAAAGCCAGACCGCAAAAGCGAGGAGAACGAGAAGAAGGGCGAGAACGGAAAAAGACATTATCTGGGAGCCGAAAATGAAGGAGAACGAAACAATCGCGATTGCGCCGAGGCCGAAAAGAAAAATCACGTCAATGAGCCTGTCGATTACAACGCTCGAAAGCCCCGCGGAAAGCGAGCCGAGAAAGGGCTTGGCGTAAACCGCGCGCACGAAGTCCCCGATTCTTCCGGGAGTGATTATGCTCCAGAAGAAGCCGATCGTAAAATAGCCTGCCGCCTTCACGGCGGGAATCGGCTTGGATTTCCCGCTCCCCACGGCACCGCAAAGGAGCTTCCACCTGTAACCCTTTATTGCGAGCGTGGAAATTCCGAGGATTACCGCAATGGCAAGGAAGCCAACGTTGAGGGAGGCAATCCGCGAAAGGACTTCCGGAAGATTCGCGTTCCACAGAATCCATGCGAAGAGCGCGAGGCCTATTACTGCAAAGTAACGCTTTTTCAGGAAAGCCAATGCATTCACCACGAATCGTTTTCAGTTTCAGGCGGGATTCAACTTAAACCACTCGATTGTCCTTTTTAATCCCTCTTCGGAATTCACTCCGGGCTTCCAGCCAAGCACGCGTTTCGCCTTTGAAATGTCGGGCTTCCGCCTCGTGGGGTCATCTGCAGGAAGCTGTTCGAAAACTATCCCGGATTTTGAATCGCACAATGAAATTATTTTTTCCGCGAGCTCCAGCATCGTCATTTCATTGGGGTTTCCGAGGTTTATGGGCCCGCGCTCCTTTGAATCAATTGCAAGAATCAGGCCGGCAACCAAATCCGAAACATAACAGATGCTTCGGGTTTGTTTTCCCGAACCGTAAATCGTGAGCGGCTTTCCGGAAAGCGCCTGGGTCACGAAATTGGGTATCACGCGGCCGTCTCCCGTGCTCATTCTCGGGCCGTAGGTGTTGAAGATGCGCGCTATGTGCGTGTCCGCGTTTTTTGCGCGGCTGTAGGACATTATGAGCGCCTCGGAGAAGCGCTTTCCTTCGTCATAGCAGCTGCGGATTCCTATGGGATTCACGTTTCCCCAGTAGGATTCGGTCTGCGGATGAACCGAAGGGTCGCCGTAAACCTCGGAAGTGGATGCCTGAAGGAAGGAAGCGCAGTTCCGGAGCGCGATTTCGAGCATC
>JBAZPA010000197.1:0-2809 GCA_041648435.1 archaeon | reverse complement strand
CCAGACGTCTGTATATGACATGTTTGGCTCCTTAAATGATTTCTTTGGATTGGAGAAAATGAATGAGTCCATCGACGGCGGTTTCGATCTCGCGCTCGTCTTTTGGCTGGATGACTTCGCCATTCCGCGCAACCTGCGGACTCGAAATTTTAACGACGCGGGTCGGAGAACCTTGAAGACCGATGTTTTCGGTCAGCGCGTCGATCTCTGCTGGTCCCCAGACTTTCAACTCCATCTTCTTCGCGTTCAGTTTGCCGCGTAAAGAAGGCAGGCGCGGATAATTCAGTTCCTTGACGACGGTGAGCAGGCAGGGAAGCGCGATCTCCAGCGTTTCGTATCCGGATTCGACCATTCTTTCCACGACGAGGCTTTCCGGACGGATTTCCACGATGGCGCTGATGTAGGTCGCGAACGGAATATCCAACCATGCGGCAATTCCCGGACCGACCTGACCGGTGTCGCCGTCGGTAGCGCGTTCGCCGCAGAGAATCAGGTCGAAATTTCCGATTTTCCGGATCGCCTGAGAAATGACGTACGATGTCGCCCACGTATCGGCTCCCGCAAAGGCCTTATTGCTTAGCAAGACACCGGTGTCGCAACCCATGGCGACGGCTTCTTTGATCGCCAGATCGGCTTTCGGCGGTCCCATCGAAAGCGCAGTTGTCATTCCGCCTTGCGTCTCGCGAATGCGGACAGCCGCTTCGATGGCGTAGAGATCGAGCGGATTGATGATCGGTTCGACGCCGTCGCGGACCATCGTTCCGGTGACGGGATCCATTTTGACGTTGCTGGTTTCCGGAACCTGTTTAATCGGCACAATAATGTTCACCGTGATCTCCTTCCGTTTTGAATGAATCCGGTTGTCTGATGAGAAATCGTACGATAGACCGGATGTCGTGAAAAGTCATCTATTCTCTGCTTTTATCGGGAAGTTTGGACTTCATGCCTTCGACCAATTCTTTCACCTCGTCGAATTTCGATCGAATTTTTTCGATCAACTCCGCGTCCGTATCGCGAACGGTGTCCGTTTCTATATTGTCCATGAACTTCCATCTCCGTATTTGCTTGTCCTGTTCGTATTCTATCTTGTTGAACCAGCCTGAATTTTTTCAACTAACGGGCAATAATTTAAAAATTCCGGCAGGATAAAAAAGCGAAATTCCGGCGTCACCCTAAAGGAGATATTTTGAAAAACCAATAGCGCCGATTAAGTTTGGTATTATTTTTGACAAAACAGGAATTGCGATGAAAATTACCAACAACCGAAAGGAAAACAGATGAGCGGAATCAAGATCGTGATCGGCGTGGACATCGGAGGAACGAATACCGGATTCGGACTGGTGGATCAAAGTGGGAAAATACTCGCGAAAGACGCAATGCCGACCCATGCGGAACAACCTGCCGAAGAGTTTTTCCGGAGACTTTTTGAGAAGATAGATTTTCTCCTTCACGAAAATCCGGATCGGTTCGATGTCTGCGGCGTCGGAATCGGCGCGCCGAATGCCAATTACTATACCGGTCGGATCGAGAACCCGCCCAATTTGAGCTGGAAAATCGTCGATGTTGTTGCGCTCGTGAAAAAATATATAGACATTCCGGTTGCGTTGACGAATGACGCGAATGCGGCGGCGTTGGGTGAGATGCGGTTCGGCAATGCGCGCGGCATGAAAAATTTTATCGAGATCACACTTGGAACCGGGCTCGGGAGCGGCATCATCGTCAACGGCGAACTCGTGTATGGGCACGATGGATTCGCCGGTGAAATGGGACATTTGATGATCGAACGGGACGGACGCGTCTGCGGTTGCGGCAAACGCGGCTGTCTTGAAGCCTATGCCTCGGCAAGCGGACTCGCACGTACGGCCATCGAACTCCTGGCGACGGAAACTGGCAAAAGTCCGCTCAGAGCGATTCCGACTCAACAAATAACGTCGAAATCGGTCTATGAAACCGCTATCGCCGGCGATGTGATCGCCAAGAAAGCGTTCGAGATTACCGGCAGATTGCTCGGCGAAACGCTTGCCAACTCGGTCGAATATCTCAGTCCGGAAGCGATCTTCCTGTTCGGAGGAATGGCGGCGGCCGGCGATTTGATCTTCAAACCGGCGAAGGAACACATGGAGAAAAACCTGCTGCCGATTTTCCGGAACAAGGTCAAAATACTTCCTTCGGGATTAGCGGAAAATGAAGCGGCGATACTCGGCGCCGGTGCGCTGATCTGGCACGAACTGAGCAAAAATGTTTGAAGCGTTTATATATAATCGGTGTTTTAGGAAAACAGAAAAGAGGAAATCTCTTCTACCAGAAAAGATATTCCGTAGAGACACGGCATGCCGTGTCTCTACGATAAAAACAACAACCGAACATCTTTATTCCCATCGGCAAATAATTCCTTGACCTGTTCAAAAAGCGCCGTAAATTCAACCCGAATGAATGATTAAGGTAAAAACGGCTCTCTCTTTTCGCTCTTTTACAATGTGAGAAATCCTGACAGGCGAATGAGTTCAGGGTTCCGTGTCGTTCCTCTTACCGAAAATGGCCTGACACGACGGATAACCCTGCAAAATGACGAACGGCTAATGACCCATGACAATTAAAACCGCTCTTTTGCACCGCCGACAGGCATTTCGGTTCTGCCAATAGTCATAAATGTCCCGCCGAAGGTCTTGCAGGTTCCGCCGACAGTCATAAATGCTCCGCCGAAGGTCATGCGATTTGACAGCCGAGGCGCTTTATATCAAAGAGGCTTCGGAGAAATACGCCCCGCAATTGCTGAAACGCGGCATCAAACCCGAACTCATCGCCGAAT
>JBAZPA010000196.1:0-2820 GCA_041648435.1 archaeon | reverse complement strand
TCAAAATAAACACGAATCCAGCGATGATGTAAAAATAGGGATTCTTCATCCATGACGGTAGGGATTGGCGAGCCGGTTTTGTAGATTTGGAAACGGTCTTGGTTTTTGTCACGGTAACACCTCTTCAACTCAAAATAGGTTAATCGGAATGAGATAATAAATCAGCAAAACGTCGGTATAATATATCGGCGCGGCATTTTATCTGCCAACGGTTTCTTGGACTAATCGGTTCGTTCCGGGATGTGGCGTGTGATAGAAATGCCAAAGCGATGAACTTGGGATAATTGTCCACGTGAAACTACTTTCTGCAGATTGTGAGTAAACACAAAGAGCGATCTAACGAATCGGATTCAAATCGGAAACTGGTCATCGATACTTTCTTTTCAATTTTGAGAACCTTATCCGCATTTGTACTTGATGGCTCGGAGATGGAAGCGAGATTTTGCGCCTTCAACCTGTTCATCAATGAAGGAAGAATTAACCTTAATATGCATTTTGTCGGTCGCACAACGTATGATTTGAAGAAAGATTTATGGATTCTATCTCGTTCGACATCCTCTATCCATTTTTCGGCTCTTAGACCTAATATTTCCACTCTGGTAAAAAATTTTGTCAGCTTTTTTCTTAATCCTTTAGCCGAATATTCGGTAAAGTGTTCCGGATTCCATGGTTTTTCAAATGGATTGAGTCGTAGTTTTCTATTGGGTGTCGTCAAAATTGCGATCCCATTCCCGGTAAGCACTCTTTTGATCTCATTGATATAAAGTGGAATATCGCTTTGTTTTATGTGTTCAATTACTTGAAAGGAGGTTACGATATCAAATGAACCGTCCGGGTAAGGCAAAGTTTGCGCTTCTGAGTGCTGGAACTTAATATTGTGTGTGGCAAAGCGATCGCGCGCAAAATCAAGCGCTTTGCTATCAAAATCGATTGCTATGACTTCTTTTGAAACCTGACTTAGGATGTTGGCTCCATAACCGATGTTACATCCGACATCGAGGACACTTTTCCCTTTACAAAAAGATTGAACAAATTCGTAAGATTTCAAATGGCTTACGTGAAGAAGAAAGGTGGACACGTCATTTTTATACACCCCGGCATCCTTGATCAGACCTCGTTGTTTTAAATAGTCGGCAAGAATGTAAAATTGATCAATCAGGTCAAAATTTGTATTGGTCGTTTGAGTGATATCTTCATCCATTTGATCGTTCCCTATTAGTAATTTCTCTATAAGTACTATCCATCAACAGCCCGATCGCTTCATAACTATAACGTTCCTGCACATAACCAACGAGCGTCGTGGGAGAAAAATCCTGAAAATGATCCAACATATAGTCGGTGATTTCGGCCAAAGCATTCGCATTGCCCGGCGGAAAAAATCGCCCCACATCAGAAACAATGATCTCGCGTGGTCCGCCGATATTTGGGCCTATAACCGGTTTCCCGCAAGACAGCGCCTCGATCAAAACCACTCCAAAGGTTTCAAATAAACTGGGAAGTATTAAAAAATCGCAATTCTGCATGAACTCGGCAATTTCCGGTTTGCTTTTGAGTCCGCAGAACGAGATGTTTTTCTTCAAGTCATCATCTATAATCGAGACATCGCTTCCCTTCTTATTGGAATGATCCCCGATAATATTAACAACAAAGTCAGTTCGTTTTTTAATTAATTCGGAAACAGCTTTTAATAGATATTGTAATCCTTTTACCGGGCTCATATCGGCTACGACGAGGATTTGTTTTTTTAGGAGACCTGTTTTTTTCGAGATTATTTGTTCTTTAAGCGAAAACAGAGCAGTATCGACGACATTCGGAATTACTTTAATTTGTGTTCTGATCCCATAGGATTCAATGCCTTCTTTCATGGCGTTGCTGACAAGGCAAACCAAATCAGCCCGATTGAAGGCAAAAGTCACCTGCAACTTTTTAAAACCATGTATTAGCCTTCGGTGAAAACCAGAAAAATGTTCTGTTATAATCACCGGCAGACCATATATCTTACCTAGGATAACCGCCGGTACTCCGGCGAAATAGACGTGTGCATGAATTACATCCGGCCGCCATCCTTCGCGAATTAATCGGCGGAAGCAAACGAGCACAGCCCAAAAATAGATCAGATGGCTCATTCCGGAACTCACCGGGCGGATCGGCCAAGATCTGTATTTAATGCTGATTGTTCTGATTCCATTTTCGATCTTTTCATCGATTTGATAAAGCCGGTTCAAAGATCTCGAGCCGCCGGCGTAAGCCAGCACAACTATATCGTTGTGCATAGCCACGACTTTGGCGTGTTCTCGAATGAAAATTCCATGGGCAGGTTTTTCTGCTGACGGATACCATCCGGCAATGAACAGAACTTTAATTTTTTTTGATGGCATTTTCACCGGGTCGTGTCCCGATCATTTTGCTTAGATATTTTTAAAAACCACCAAATCTGGAAAATGAGCCAGATGAAAATTGTACCGGATAAGAAACAAAAGGCCAGTTTGATATTGTGAAAAAAGTAACCGCCGAAAAATATCGATGCGATTATCAGAAAATTGTGGACGATACCGATCAAAAAGAACGTTTTCTGACGGTTTACGATCAAAGGAATGTCTGAGATGGGAGAAGTCAAAAAATTCCCGAAAAACCAGAGCGAGAGCAACTGAGTATAGACGCCCGCTTCACGCCAATCTGCGCCAAAAACAAACGAGAAAATCGGCGGCGCAAATAGAACCGTAACAATGAAAAACGGCAATGAAATCCAGACTAATTTCAAGACCATATTGCGAACGAGTCCATGCAAATCTCCGCCAGATTGATAAGTTGTCGCGGCTT
>JBAZPA010000195.1:0-2864 GCA_041648435.1 archaeon | reverse complement strand
GACGTCCGAGACGACTTCCAAAACGTCCGCGCGGGCTTTGATTTGTTCGATCGTCGCATTCGGTATTCGAGCCATGGCAACGGGTAATTTAATCTCAGCGACGGAAAAGTGAAGGGTTAAAATTGAATCCCGCAGAATGAGAAGAATATTAAACCTTCTGAAGGTTTTACACAATCCACAACAACCTTCAGAAGGTTGGAATTATTGCTCTTTCGAGAAACAAGTCCTTAGGCTTGACATAAGGTGAGCAAATCAGAGCGAGATCGAACTTAAGTCAAGCCGCCTTGTTAGCCGAGCCCGTGAGTTTTTTTGTAATCGTGCGACTTAACCCAAGTTCTGCCGCTTAACGCCGGTGAAAAATTCTTCAGCCGAAACCAGTTTGTCCCGACCCTTCGGGATGAAAACTGGTTTGGGTTTCCTATACGTCGTCTGCGACGACGAGTTCCAACACGGTTGGAACACTCCATAGAAAAAGAAGCAAAAAGAAAAGTGTAAAAGTCCAAAGTAAAAAGTGTAACCTTTATTCTGTCCTCAAAACACGAAAACCGCTAGAGTCGCTGCGATTATCTGGCTGATTGCCATCGCGGTTGGGCCAACGAACGCTGATTGGTTCACCGTTCCACGAACCACCACGCAACACCCGGTCCATACCTGAGGACGGACCTTGTGGGTCAGTTTGTGGCGATTTCTGGTAGTACTTCGCATCGTACCAGTCTGCACACCATTCCCAGACATTCCCAGTCATATCATACAAACCCAGTTCATTCGGCTCGAAGGAACCAACCGGCGCCGTAAAAGCAAATCCATCGTCATAGCCTTCCCAAGCCCAACTACAATTCCAGACTCTTTTCGCAGATTCATCGGCTACATTTCCACCGCGTTTGCCTTCCGGTCCAAAATTCCCCCAGGAATATTTGTAATTCTTCCCACCACTGCGCGCCGCATATTCCCATTCTGCTTCCGTTGGTAGTCGATACGTTTTTCCAGTCTTTCGGCTCAGCCAGTCGCAGTATGCCTTCGCATCGTTCCACGATACATGGATCACCGGATGATTCAATTCACTTGAACGGCGCACATTTCCCTGCGCATCACACCGCCAGTTGACGCCCGCCTTCTTCTCCCAAGCGCTTCCCGTCCAACAATAACTGCCGTCTCCTTTTTCCGCGTCCGTTTGATAGCCGGTTTCCGAAACAAACTTCTCAAACTCCGTTACTGTCACTTCGTATTTTCCCATCCAGAAATCGCTGACTGTGACGGTATGTACCGATTTTTCATCATCCTGTCCATCATTACTGCCCATCTGGAATGTTCCGCCTTTGACGAAAACCATATTGCCGTCTGTTTGTTTCTGCGTTTGTGGTTTCTGCGCGGATGGAATCGGTTGATTTCCCGCTAATTGAGCGGCGACATCGCTCAGACAGGTCATCACGTCGCCGATGTCGCCCTTCAGGTCACATTTACCGCCGCCGATCATATTGCCTTTTTCGACGCCGATCAAACGTGCTGTGACCGAGTAGGTCTGTCCCACTTTACTAATGCTTCCGACGACCATCTGTTCAACCGCCAGCAGTTGTCCGACTTCCACGGCGCAGGCGTCCGACGTACAGCCGGATTGCTGAAAGCCCTGCTCTTTGAGAATCGCATCCATTTTCTCCCGTTCGAGTACGACGAACTTTCCCAACATAAACAATTCTAAACGCAGTCGATCGGTTAAAGCGCTGGCATCATCTTTCGACACGTTCTTTCCCTCAAAATCGATGACGGCAATGTTTGTCTGTCCGAACAGTGTCGAGATAAGAAAAACGACTATTGCAAGGAGCCTTGCTTTCATATCAATCCTCTCAATTTTAAAAACACAATGGGAGATTATAAGACGAATTCTGAAAAATAGCAAGCAGAAAACCTGACACAGATTACCACGGAATCTGCACAAAGTCTCATGGAGAATTAATTTATTAAAAATACCTCCGTGGTCATTCGCGCCCTCTCTGTTTACCTCCATATAATAAATTAATTTCACATTTCCACGATTGTCGCGCCGGTTCCGCCGCGGTCGAAATTTTCATAGTAATGCCGCTTGATGCCGGGATAAGTTCTGAGGACATCGCGAGTGACTTTCTGCAGGGCGCCGGTTCCCATTCCATGAATGATCTGCACGGAATTCAGTCCGGCGAGCATCGCCTGATCGAGGAAACGAATCAACGCGCTTTCGGCTTCGTCGGCGCGCATTCCGCGGATGTCCAACCGCTGGGAAACTGCCAGTTCTATCGTCGAAACGGAAATGTATTCGCGTTTTTTCTGAGCGCCCGGTTTCGTCGGCTGAACCGAGGAGCGCGTCACCCAGATTGTCTTTCCACCGACTTCCACGGAAATGCGATTGTTCTGATCGGAGATCGCCGTGATTTGTCCCGGCTCGCCGAACCCATCGATTTTGACCCACGTTCCGACGCTAAGTTCTGATTTGGGAAAGGATTTATCAACCGATTTGATCTGTTTTTTCCGGACGCGCGCCGTCTGGGCAATTTCTTCGACAATCTTTTTCGCCTGAAGAATCGTCTCTTTGGTCGCATTCGTTTCGCGGATTTCTTTGATCGCGGCTTCGATCCGGCTACGTGACTCGGCGGCAATTATTTCAAGCCTATCGGCAAGGTCTTTATCGGCCGTCGCCTGTTTTTGGCGAATCTCGGCGTTTTTCGATTCGTATTCCGACATGAGCCGGTCAAGTTGATTCTGACGCTGAAGAAGATTTTCCCGCTCATTTTCCGCCCGATTCTTGGCGGTTTCCATTTCGATCAGCAGGCGGTCGAGCCGCACATTTTCATCGCCCATGAGTTCGTGAGCGCGCCGGATGACTTCAGCGGACA
>JBAZPA010000194.1:0-2897 GCA_041648435.1 archaeon | reverse complement strand
GGGCTTTTTCGGCCTCACGGGCGGCTCGTTCGCATTGTTCCTCGTGCTGATTTCAATCGCAATAATAATCTTCTTTTACGCATTGCACGTGGGAAACCGCAGGCACAAAAACGGGCTCCCAATAGTGAAAAGGGCTTCAAGGAAGCTTGCAGGAAGGGAAACGTCCCTGAGAAGGTGAGCGCATGAAAATGCAGTTCGCTTTCATTCCAATTTTTTCCGCAATGGCTTTTGCATTGCTGCTTTTTTCAATTCAGGCAAGTGCCCTCGCCTTTTCCGGAAACAATTACGTTCAGGCAAACTGCCTCGAAACCTCGAAGGCGCGCTTCGTTCTCCTGAACGACTCGGATTCGGAGCAGGGCGTTTCGCTTTCGCCTTCGGGAAACGACGCGGGATGGGTTGCAATCGCGCCCCAGAGCGTTTTGCTTCAGCCTTGGCAGAGCGCGGAGGTTTTCGCGTTCGTGAAGCCGAGTTGCAACGCCTCTGACGGAAACCACGAAGTGCAATTGATTGCGAACGGCTTCCAGATTGCCACGCTCAAAATCGGGGTGCAGAAGCAGAGGGTGCTTTCAACCGCAATTTCGCCGAACAGCCAAAGCGCGGGGCAATGCGGAACCGCGTCTTACAAAATCGGGGTTTCAAACAAAGGCATTGTGCAGGAAAACGTTTCAATTTCGGTTTCAGGGATTCCCGCAAACTGGCTTTCGTTCCAGAACACAAAGGTTTCGCTCGCACCCGCGGAAAAAAAGGAATACCTGCTTAACGTCGGCGTTCCCTGCAATGCTGCAACAGGGCCTGTTCAGGGGTTTGTAGATGCTAGCGCGGAGGGAATTTCCTCAGAAGCGGGCTTTGTGGTTGAAGTGAGCAAAACCCAGAGCATTTCAATGGCTTTCCCGAAAAATGCGGTTCTTTGCTCGGAAGACGGCGGAACGGTTTCGGGAACGATTGCTAACGATTCGGCTTATCCGGATTCAATCCGGCTGGTTGTGCGGAACTCTGACAGCGCGACTGCTGAACCGGGCGCGTTCGAGATTGCGCCAAAGGAGTCAAGAAGCGTCGACCTGCTGGTGCGGAAGGGAATCGGCGTGGGAAGCCACTACTTTGAGCTGGTTGCAAGAAGCCCCAAATTCGGCTCGGAGCAATCCATTGTGATTCCGGTTCAGTCCGAGAAGTGCTATTCGCTTGAGGTGAGCGTGGAATCCGTCCCCGAAAAAATATGCATCGGCGAAACGAAAAAGTTTTCGTTTATTGTGAAGAACAGCGGAAAGAAGGACTTGGGCGCTGAAGCTGCCCTTTCAGGAATAGGAAGCGGGCAAAGCAAAAGCGCGAAAATCGCAACGGGAAGCGAAGCAAAGATTGAGTTCAGCGTTTATGCAGGGGACGAAAAAGCAGGAAATAAGGAGCTTAAGCTTGCGGTTTCCTCGCCGAATTACTCGGTTGAAAAAAAGTATAAAGTTGGCATTGAAGACTGCGCCAAGGTGATTGAGGACAAAAACAAAAGCGTTTCGGATTCAAATAAAAGCGGTTTCAATCCCACAGGCTTGTTTACGGGAATAGGCGCAGCAGCAGTAAAGGGAATGGGAATACGAACAATCGCAACTATTGCACTTATTCTAGTAATCGTCGTGGTCTTGCTTTACCTCTCGGTCGGAAAAGCGAAAGGAAAGGGGCACGACCTGAAGAAAATCGCATCCGAAGTCAAGGCGAAGAAGCGCAGGTAAACTGCGAAAAACTGGCGGACAGCGAAAACTGGCAAGCTTCACTTGCCCGCAATGTAGTCCGCGAGGGACTTGCCGGTTTCGGAAGTGACTTCCGTAAGCTTGCCGCTTCTCTGGGCGTTGATTGAAAACTTTGTCTTTCCTTCCAAAATGTCGGAGCGGTTCACGAACAGGGTCATTGTTCCGGCGCTGGCGTAGCAGGCCGAAGTTCCTAAAATTTTTCCCACTTCGCTGCTAACAAGATCTGTGAGAACGTTAAAGTGAATATTTGCAACGGGGCTCTGGCCTCCCTCGCAGTAAATCTGGCCCGTGCCCTCGTAAACCTTGAAATTTGCGGCTTTGCCGTAAAACCAGCTGTCCGATGAAAGAGTAAGCGTAACTTTTATGTCATTGAATGGCTTCACGCTCTGCCCCGTGCCTAGGGAGAACGCGCCGCCTGCCGAAGCGCTCGCGGGCGCGCTGCCCGTTTGGGCGGTGGCAGGCGCGGTCGCAGAACCGGTTTTCTTGTCCGGCGTGATATTTGTCTTGATTGGAGCCGTATCTGGCGCAGTCCCTTTCTGGGGCTCAGTGCCTGCTGGGGGCACACTTTTGTCAACAGCGACGTTCTGCTTGTCCTCCATGAATATTGCAGTCAATTTATACAGGTCCGTGTATGCGAGGCATTTCAGGATAGTGCAGTTTCCCGCGTCGGGTTGCGGCGCTGCCGGCTTTTGCTGTGTGAATGCAAGGTTGACGCATTCGGTGTCTTTCCAGTCGCTTGCCGTTGGCGCGTTTTTTTCCGTTGCCTCGACCCGAATGCAGAACGTTCTCGTTGCGTCGGAAGCCAGAGCTCTTGAAATCGTGCTCACTGCGGTTTTGAATTCGGGGGAACTGACTGTCAGCCGGATTGTCTTGTCCGCGCTTCCGGAAAACCCGGGGCAGGCCGAGCCTTTCTTGCATGACGCGATTTGCATTCTTGTGCTCGGCTTTCTTATAATCTTGCCGCCCTTGGATTCCCATATTTCAACCGTGTACTGGACTATGCTAAAGTCAGGGGTGAAAGAAAGCTCGATTTTGCTGAATGCGGTCAAATCAATGTCTGTTTTCGGGGAAACCGAATCCATTCTCACTGAGCTTGCGCCAGTGCTTGCCATCACTTCTTCGTTTGAGCCGTAATCAGCGAGCTCGGCAGCGAATGCGCTT
>JBAZPA010000193.1:0-2906 GCA_041648435.1 archaeon | reverse complement strand
GCCGTGCTGAAACTGCTCGGACTGCTCGATATGCCAACCTCTACGTCCGTCTCGATCTACAATAAAACCGGTACGCTGGTTCTGAACAGCATTCCCGAAGGCGCGGAAATCCTGATCGATGGCAAATCATCCGGCACCACGCCGTCAACCATCGAAAGCGTTCCCGCCGGTCTGCGAACCATCGTTATGAAGAAAGCCGACTACCAACCGTTCACGACCTTCATCAATGTTCTGGCTGATAAGGCAAATCCCCTGACTGCCACGCTGAAATCGCAGTATGCTCGTGCGTCGATCGTCGTCAACGAACCGGACGCGGAAATCTACCTGAACAACAGCCTGTTGGGCAAAGGAAGATGGTCGGAAGCTAAGGTCAATCCCGGAAATTACATCTTCGAGGTCAAGCACTGGCGCTACCTTCCTTACAAAGAAACGATCCAACTGAATCCGGATGATTCATTTCAGAAATCTATCAAACTCAAGCCGCGGCTCGGTTCTTTGAAAGTCAATGTCACTCCGGGCGATGCAAGACTGACCATTAACAAGGCCAATTTCCAATCCGCCGAAAAACCGTCTGCGCTTCAAATCGGAGAATATCAAATCATAGCCCGGAAACCGTATTGCTATCCGACCACACAAAAATTCAACATAACCGAAAATAGTGTCACTGAAATTAATATCGAATTGTTAGATGGGAGTAAAGACTACCAACTAATAAAAACCAAGCGTAATCTTGTGATGTCGGCTTCGCTCGGAATCTGGTGTCTGACTGCTGCCTCAGCGTTACTGTCCGAATCATATTATGAAAAATACTGCGAAGGAAGGACGGCCTCTGCTGTCAATAAATACCGAAGCCGGACAGAATTATTTAACAGTATCACAAAAGGTGGTATAGCGGTCGGATTCATCTTTTCTAGCTCTTATTTGTTTGAGTTTCTTGACTTGAAGCGACTTGGGAAAATACTTGAGGTGAACCCATGAATCGAATTTCATCTGTCTTCAAAGCACTAATCTTATTAATTCTCGTTCTATCCTTCGCATGTGACCACAAATTTAGGAACCCATTTGACCCGGACACCGAAATCAAACCGGACGAATGGGCGCCAGACTCTCTTAAAGTGGTGGCGCTTGATGATTCGCATATTTGGCTAACTTGGACTCAATCTGAACCGCAGATCGAAGGTTATCAAATATCAAGAAAAACGGGTTCTGCAACAGGTTTTACCCTTTTAACCAAAACCTATACAACCGAATATATAGACTCACTGTTAAAAATCAGTACGAATTATATCTATCAGGTTTGCGCTTATGCGGGTGACAATCTATCAAATTCTTGTACTTCAAATACAATCCGTACTTTTTTAAATGCACCGACAAATTTGGATGCAATTGCGATTGATGATCAAAAAATCCGATTGACATGGACAGATGAATGCTCTATTGAATCAGGTTTCAGAATCGAGCGCAGGGTCGGCTCTGGAAGCTTTGTCCAGATCGCCGAAGTTGCCGCTGATCAGACAACCTTCGATAACACCGGATTGACTTACGGCGAGACTTATACATATCGGGTTCGGGCTTATACCCAGATCAATCAATCCGGTTACTCAAATGAAAATTCAGCACAAATGATAATTCATGCTCCTACAATTATATCTGCGACAGCCATTGATGACCAGACGATTCGACTGAACTGGACGGATAACTGTTTGTTTGAATCGGGTTATAGGATCGAACGTAAAACTGGATCAGGAAGTTTTGCTCAGATCATAGAAGTAAATGCCAATTCAACACAGTGCGAAGAAACCGGTTTGACTTACGGTGAGACTTACACCTATCGGGTCAGGGCATATACTCAGATCAATCAATCGGATTATTCAAATGAGAATTCAGTACAAATAATGGTCTTTGCTCCTACAAATTTATCAGTGACAGCAATTGATGACCAATCGATTCGTCTTATTTGGACAGATAATTGTTCATTTGAAACGGGATACCGAATCGAGCGCAAGACCGGAACCGGAAGCTTTGTCCAGATCGCCGAAATAAATGCCAATTCAACGGAGTATGAAGAAACTGGTTTGAGTTATAGCGAGATTTATACGTACCGGGTGCGAGCATTTACATTAAACAATCAGTCCAATTATTCAAATGAGATGGTCGATCCCCGGCATATTACTGATATTGATGGCAACGTATATAAAACAGTAAGAATCGGCACCCAGGTTTGGATGGCAGAGAACCTGAAAGTAACTCATTATCGAAATGGCGATGCGATACCCAATATAACGGATGGTGAGGCTTGGGAAAATCTATCGACCGGTGCTTATTGTAATTACGATAACGATGTGAATAAAGTAGCCACTTATGGTCGGTTGTACAACTGGTATGTGGTAAACGACAGTCGTAACATTGCTCCTACGGGCTGGCATGTGCCAACTGACGCAGAGTGGCAAACTTTAGTGGATTATTTAGGTGGCAGTAGTGTAGCCGGCGGTAAAATGAAAGAGGCTGGAACGACACATTGGTATAGTCCCAACACCGGCGCTACGAACGAAAGTGGTTTTTCTGCGTTGCCTGGTGGCGAGCGTGGTCAATTCGGAGATTACAACGCCATTGTAACCAACGGTTGGTGGTGGTCGGCTACTGCAGATGAGAACTATAGTGGTAACGCTTGGGACCGGCACCTGGGTTACGATAGTTCAGCCGTGTACCATGAAAGCCCCATTAAGACATGCGGTTCCTCAGTTCGTTGTGTGAGGGATTAGTCTATTTGATTATTTGACTATTTTGGAGTGTTCCGACCGTGTCGGAACTCGTCGTCGCAGACGACGGAAGAAGCCAAGCATCAACGCGGTTGATGTACTCCATAGCCGCTTTCTGAGCGAAGCGAAGAAATTGATTCACTCTGC
>JBAZPA010000192.1:0-2915 GCA_041648435.1 archaeon | reverse complement strand
GCCAGAGACCGTATTCGAACCAGAGATGAATTTCGAGGCCGATCTGATGACCTTCTTGGATGGCGACCTGTAAAGGATCCCAGCCTTCAAATTCCGCCAACTGTGTCGTGCCGCCGTAATCCGCCAAGACCTGCGACGGATAGATCGTCGAACCTTTGTACCAGTTGTTGACGAAAACCGCATTGAATCCGGCATTCTTGAGGTCGATGAATGCGTTGCGGATGGATTCGCGCCCCAAGACCAAAACGTCGCGGCTCAACCAGACCGTGCGGTATTCGGGGAAAAACGTCTCGGTTCGTCCCTGCGTCAGGAATAACAGAAAAGAGATAAAAAGCAGACGCAAATGTCTGCGTGTCGATTGGATCATCAAAAACTATCGGTCTAAATGAACGGTTCGGTTTACTTCAGAAAAGCCAGTTTCCCGCTGAGGCGTCCAAAGTCCGTCGTCACGTGATAGATATAAATTCCGGTCGGTATTCCTTCGGCGCTTAGCGAGATCGCATGTCTGCCGGACGATGTGTAATTCACGGTCTGCGTCCGGATTTGTCTGCCTTTCAGGTCGAAAATGTCCAACCGAACGGTTGACGCTTTCGGCAGATCGAAGGAAATCGTCGTGGTCGGATTGAACGGATTCGGGAACGCCGGATAGAGACGGAATTCGCTCGCAACTGCTGAACGAACGTCACACACTTTTACCGCGTTGCTCTGAAAGGTAAAGCATTTGCGGGCTTCCGTGTCGATCACGTAAGCGATTCCCTCGTTCGGACTCAGCGCAACGTCTTCGGGAACGCCAAGCGGCGCGCCGAGCGGATCGGCAATGTCTTTGCTCGTACTGCTCGGAAGTTCCACAACCTGCGTCGCCCAGTTGCCGGAAACCTCGAAAACCTTGACCCATCGGCGGGAAGTATCGGTTCCAACCGCCCAAAGTCTTCCTTGCGAATCGAGCGTGATGCCGTTCGGGACGTAACTCGTCCATTTCAGAAAACTGTCCGCGTCTTCGAGCGAAACGCAGCCGTTGCTCGCTAGTGAATCCTGTCTGCCGCCGTACCATTTGGTGACGCCTCCGGTACTACCGCCCGACAAACTATTTCGTGATGTGTAAATCGGCGTTTCAGGATCGTAATAATTTCCGTTCGGCATTGTGACAACGTCGCGAATTGCATCCTCGCCTGTGGATGATGGACCGCCCGGATCTCCGCCCGGACTATTCGGAAGACCGACGTATTGACCAACTGGTGAAGTTTTTCCGCTAAAGTCAAATACACGTATTTCTACACCGCCATAAATCATGCCGCCGTAAATATATCGGTCTTTCGTTCCCGCGATGCCGTAAATGTATGTGCCATATCCGGGAATTGAAACTGTCGGCGTGCGATACTGAATCCGTTCGGCGAAATTGCCGTTCGGATAACGAAACATCGAAGCAACGTCTGTCGTAGTCGTCCGAACTGCGACGAAGATATCGTTTCCGATTGCCGTGACGCCGCGAGACGAATGAACATCGACGTCATCGCTGTAATCGTCAATGAGCGTAAAAACGGTGTCGCCGGGTGCGGCTTTGTACAGCGCATTGACGGCGTGAAGCGTGGTGGAAGTGGAAGAAATGACCCATAAATTGCCGGTCGAATCGACGGCGCAGAGAAAGGGATTGGCGAGTGAATCTTTTTCGGCGAATTCGATGTCCATCGCCGGTTTATACTCCCAAATCTCCTGTGAAAAAACAACGGTCGTTAAGAACAAGAAGATCAGTACAAGTTTGGTAATCGGTCTCATTTTTACTCCTCTGTCAAATACGAAAGGAATGTATTAAATAACCGTCATGGAATCAATAGGAAAGGTTGGGGAAAGAAAGTTGGAGATTGGAGATTGGAGATTGGAGATTGGAGATTGAACCCCGCCAACGGCGGTGGGAAAATTGGGGAGAAGAAATATCAAATTTCAAAATGCAAATTGTAGATTTCAAGTTGAAAATTGGAGATTGGACCCCGCCAACGGCGGTAAATCCGTCAAGTTCGTTTCTTAGGAAAAATCACTTTTCAATCTTGATTTCAGTGAATAACTTACCTTCGTGAAAGGAGTTTAATATGGCAACTCGAATAAAAGACCTAACTGTAGAAGAACTTCAAGTGATCATTGAAGGTACAGTCAAACAAACCATCGAAGATATGCTGGAAGATATTCAGGCGTTGTCAAATCCGAAATATTTAAATTCTGTCGCCGAGGCACGCGCCGAGTATAAAGCAGGCAATATTAAAAACTTCGAGGATGTTTTTGATGTATAAGGTAGTTTTAACTAACCGTTCGGTAAAAGACTTGAAAAAGATTTACTGGTAAAAAATAGCCGACCGATTTTCATTTTTAGACACAGGAAAATTGTGGAAAAAGAAATTTCATCTTTCAAATTGCAGGTTGAAGATTTACCATGGCAAACTGAATTTGCGGAGTGAATAATATTTCATTGTTTTTGATTAAACGGTCATTAAATTGAAACGAATGTTAGCGAAGGATGTCCCGGAAAAATATTAAAAGTCTGCTCATGGATTCCGTTTTAAGAAACAAACAACCCTCCGAATATCAGGCAAACGAAAGGCTGAATAGCAGTACAAGCCTACAAGTCCATAGCGAAGACCTGCTACTCCATTGCGCAAACAAAAAAGTCCATGGCGAAGTCTTACAACTCCGTTGCGCAAACAAAAAAGTCCATGGCGAAGTCTTACAACTCCACGGCGCAAACCAAAAAGTCCATGGCGAAGACTTACAACTCCATTGCGCAAACCAAAAAGTGCACGGCGAAGGCCTACAACTCCGTTGCGCAAACAAAAAAGTGCACGGCGAAGGCCTACAACTCCGTGGCGCAAACCCAAAAGCGCAGGAATCGTTTTTCAAAATAGAAAATCCAATAGACGACTGGATAT
>JBAZPA010000191.1:0-2919 GCA_041648435.1 archaeon | reverse complement strand
CAATCCAGGAAACCGGATTTAACTTGGGGGGAAGGACCGCAGGGCACTCTGAAAGGGTGGTTGTCGGAATCGGGAGAAGAAAGGCCGTGCTCGCGGAAAAAAAATTCCCAAATCGCCGTTTCATTTTAAAGCCAAAAAACGTTTTTATACTGAATGAATTGAGGAAACTCGGATTGAGCGCGGTTCCCACTGCAAGGCTTGCAATCGAAGGCAAAAACTGGAGCGGGGCAAGGCAAATAATGACTGACCTCACAAGAGGCGGGAAATTCAGGGTGGCTGATTACAGGTGTTTGGAGGGCACAGACCTCCAAGTCGCGAACCTGAAAAACATAAGGCGGATAGAAGCGCAAATCCAGTCGGAAACCGGCCTTGCGAAAAAACACGGGTTCTTGTTCGAGGGCAGGGAATGGCTTATCGTCATAGACCCGAAAGAAAACATCGGAAAACCCTACATAGTCGACGTAAAGAATGCGCGTTTAAGCGACGAATTAAACGGCAAGTACGTTTCGTGGACCAAAAAAATCAGGTCGGAAGAATAATCGCGTTTCCATTCGGAGCGCGGAAATAGTTATTTATATTCCAAAACCAATCTTATTCTCGGTTTCAATGTCAAGCATACTCTGGTTCAGGGACATCCACAAGGGGGACATTCCGGTTGTGGGCGGCAAAGGGGCGAATCTCGGGGAAATCGCGAACTCCGGTTTTCCGGTTCCGAACGGCTTCGTAGTCACTTCAAAGGCATACTTCGATTTCATTGACGAAACGGGATTGAAGCAGCAGATTCTGCGGAGGGTTTCCGAAATCAATCCCGAAAGCGAAAAGGATTTGGAGCAGGCGAGCGCGGAAATCAAAGGCTGGATAATGTCCGGGAAAATGCCCGAAAAGCTCCAGACCGAAATAACGATTGCGTACAAGAAGCTCGGCGAAAGGATGATAGGGCCGATGCTCACAAAGGAGGAAACCTTTGTGGCCGTGAGAAGCAGCGCGACAGCCGAGGACCTGCCGAACGCGAGCTTTGCGGGCCAGCAGGAAACATTCCTGAACGTGAGGGGGAAGGAAAACGTCCTTGTCGCGGTGCAAAAGTGCTGGGCCTCGCTTTTCACCCCGCGCGCGATTTATTACAGGCGCAGACAGGGGTTTGGAACCGAGGGAATAGGCCTTGCGGCGGTAGTGCAGAGAATGGTGAACTCGGAAGCGAGCGGAATAATTTTTACCGCAAACCCCACCACGAGCGATTTGTCGCAAATAATTGTGGAAGCCTGCTTCGGCTTGGGAGAAGCGATTGTTTCCGGAAGCATCACTCCCGACACTTTCACGATTGAAAAGAATTCCTTGAGGATAATCAAAAAGCAAATCGGAAAGCAGGACTGGAAGCTCGTGAAAAGCGGAAGCGAGAACAAGAAAATCATGCTGAGCGAAGCGCAGGCGGTAAGCCAGAAGGTTTCGGACGAAAAGGCGCGCGAATTGGCGTCAATCGCGAGGGAAATCGAGAAGCACTACGGCGGAATTCCGCAGGACATAGAGTTCGCGATTGAGACGGGAAAAATTTACGTCGTGCAGTCACGGCAGATAACAACGCTTACCGCCGGAGAAAAGGAAAAGTCATTGCAGAAAGTGGAAACTACAAGCGCGAGGCAGATATTGAAGGGGCTTTCGGCATCGCCGGGAATCGCAAGCGGAAAGGCGGTCATTGCAATGGAAATAAAGGATGCGGGAAAAATTTTGAAAGGCGACGTTTTAGTTACGAGAATGACGGCTCCGGACTGGGTTCCGACAATGGAAAAGGCAAGCGCAATCGTGACAAACGAGGGCGGAAGCACGTGCCACGCCGCGATAGTATCGCGCGAGCTGGGGATTCCCTGCGTTGTGGGAACGGGAAACGCGACCGAACTCCTGAGGAACGGCCAGATCATCACTGTGGACGGCACTTCGGGAATAATTTACGAGGGAAACGTCGGCGGAAAGGAAAAAGCGGGCGAAGAAAAGCGCGAAGAAAAAACCGTTGGCAGGAAAGCGGGAAAGAAAATTGAAATTGAAAAAATTCCGGAAAAGGAATTGAAGGAAATAGAGCGCGACGTGGAAGAATTGGAAAGGAAGCCTGTAATAGTTTCAATGAAGGAACCGCAGATAATCACAATGAAGCGCGGAATAACCGAGCAGGAACTGAGGGAGCACCTTACGGAACTGCTCGGAGTGAGGCTCGTGAAGGTAAAGGTTAATGTCGCTTTGCCGGAGGCTGCGGAAAAGGCGGCGGAAACCAACGCGGACGGCGTCGGATTGCTGAGGGCGGAGCACATGATTACTTCCGAGGGAATTCATCCCGCGGAGTATCTGCGCGAGGGAAAAAAGTACGAACTCATAAAAGTCATAAAGCAGGGAATACGGAATGTCGCGGAAAGGTTCCGCAGAAAGCCGGTTTGGTACAGGACGTTCGACGCGAGAAGCGACGAGTACAGGAATCTCAAGGGCGGAGAAAGCGAGCCGAAGGAGGACAACCCGATGCTCGGATGGCACGGAATCAGGAGAAGCATTGACGAGCCCGAACTCCTGAAAGCGGAATTCCTCGCGATAAAGGACCTCGCGAAAGAAGGGCTGAACAACGTGGGAATAATGCTTCCTTTCGTGCAGGCAGCGGATGAAATCGTGAAGGCGAAGGCAATCGCGAAAAGCGTGGGCCTGGAGCTGGGAAAGGACTGCGCCTTCGGAATAATGATTGAGACTCCCGCAGCGGCGTGGATAATAGACGATTTGATTGACGAGGGAATACAATTCGTTTCTTTCGGCACGAACGATTTGACGCAATTGACATTGGGAATGGACAGGAACAACGTAAAGGTGCAGAAATGTTTCACCGAGCTTCATCCCGCGATTCTGAAGCAATTGAAGTATGTGATAGACAAATGCAATGAACGCGGAATA
>JBAZPA010000190.1:0-2925 GCA_041648435.1 archaeon | reverse complement strand
CAGCCTTTTTTTTACGCTGTTCATTGAGGCAATCGTTTCCAATGGATGAAAGGCAATGTTTTTCTTGTTTTTCGCCATGGAGCTGAATGTCCTCGTGCACCCATAAAAGCAGGGCGTGTTCGTGTAGCAGTTTTGGACTTTTTTTGATTCCCCTTCGTGAAAAAGTTCGGTTATTTCCCCAGCCTTCAGGTCAAGCCAGGTCGGCTTTTCAATGCAGGGCCCCGCAAGGCCGAATGAATCCACGTAAATCGAGTAACGCAGGGCATCACAGGGCCCGATGTCCTCATTGCCCAGGAATTTTATCGCTTCCCCGTAAACTATTTTTGCGAGAAAATCCTTTTGCTTGCACCGGTCGGAAACTTTCTTGAATATTCCTGCCATTTCTTTTCCGTAAACGAGGTTTTCCGCCTTCTTTCCCGCGATTCCGACATTGTAAATGTATGGAAGCACGCTGAAGTGCAGTCCCAGTCCTTCCGCGAATTCCTTTATTTCAAACACTTCCTCTGAATTCATTTTGCTGGCGGTGCAGTGAACGTTGTGCGCCTTTTTGTTTTTCGTGTGCGACAACAGCCCGATGTTGCGCTTCACCAATTCAAGGGTGCCGCTTCCCCTTATTGCGGCGTAAACGTCCCCTTTCAAACTGTCCAAACTCACATTCACCGAGATTCCGTTTTCGTCGAAGAAATTTATTATGTCTTGATTCAGGAGTATTCCGTTTGTCAGAACGGACTGGCTGAAACCCATTCCTTTGAGCATCAGAACGATTTCCCTTATTTTGGGGTGGGCCAGGGGGTCCCCTCCCTGCAGGAAGACCTTCTTGATTCCGAATTTCCTGAGCTTGCCGAAAACCGCGCTTATTTTCTCAATGGACATTTCGTTTTTGACCGTGTTGTCCGGAATGCTGCAGCCCGCGCATTTCTGGTTGCATTTTTTTGTCACTTCCCAGACTGCCAGCACGGGTTTTCCAAGGAAAAGGTTCGCTATTTCCCCCATTTCCGCGCCTCCGGTTCTTTTGCTTCCATTCGCGTTTCCCCGCCGGCCATCGCATGAATAAAAGCGGAAAGGGAAAAGCCATTTTACTTTCTGGCTCTTTCCCTCAGGTAGCGCTTCTTTCTTTTCTTCCTGCGCACCTTCTTCTTGTGCCATTTCCACCTTTGGCGCGCGCGGGTCTTCTTGAAGCGCGACGAGTCCTTTGCCCTTGTACCCAAAAAATTCACCTTTTTATTCTGAATTCGATTTGCCTTGAAGAGTTGAATGCAATCTGTTTTAATTACTTTCCGCGCTGCGAAAAAAAAGAAAGGGAATGGGGCAATCACGCGCACCAGTTTTTGAGCGCGTAATTGTAGACCCAAGCTATCGCGCCGAAGACGATTGCGCCCGCTATTATTCCAAATACCGCGGAGCCCAATGCCCCGAACCCGTAGCCGTATCCGGACATCATCCCGTAACCGTAGCCCATCATTCCATAGCCGTATCCCGCTATTCCCCCGTACGCGAAGCCGTTGAAGAGCCCGCACAGGAAACCGATGACCGCGCCGGTTATCGCGGCGGCCTTCACGTTCAATTCCAGCCACTGTACTTTAGCCATTTCATTTCACCTCCGTTCATTTTCGGTTAGCTTCAATATTTTTTCCGCGAGCCCGGCCATTTCCGCGCCGCTTGAATACTTCGCGCGCTTCCAGCGCATTCCGATTCCGTCTCCCACGAAGCGCGGCACTATGTGGAAGTGCACGTGGGGAATTTCCTGCTCGGCCGCGGTTCCGTTGGATTGCACGACGTTGAATCCCTGCGTTTTGGTTTCCTTTACAACTGCCTTTGCGATGTCGCGCACCGCGATTGCGAGCTTTCCGAGCTCCGCGTCCGGCATTTCCGCCAAGGTCTCGAAATGTTTTTTCGGTATTACGAGCGTGTGCCCCTTTGCCGCGGGATTTATGTCAAGAAAAGCGAGAACGCTTCCATCCTCGAACACTTTCGCGCACGGGATTTCACCGGCGACTATTTTGCAGAAAAGGCAGTCTTTCATTTCACCGCTTCCGAACCACAATTTTATCTCATTACGCCTTCAAAAATGTTTCCGAACACGCGCTTCGCCCGCCAGAGTTCGGTTTTGCCCTTTTTCGTGAGCGTGTACACTATCATTTTGCCCTTCTTTTTCTCTGCAATCAGCCCCTCCGCCTTCAGCCCCGCCAAGGCGGGATAAATCGTTCCCGGCGAGGGCTTCGAGCCCTTCCTTTTCCCGAGCTCCCTTGCCAGTTCCTGGCCGTGCATCGGCCTTTTCGAAAGCAGGAACAGCATGAGGAAAGAGAGCATTCCGCGCATGTCGCACACGCAACCGCATTTTACCAATGCCATGGATTATGTTGGGCGCCCGATATATTTAAATATTCCGCCGCAGCAATAAGTAAATAATATCGTATGACCGATATTAAAACTGGAATTCGGAGGTGAAAGAATGGGTTGCTCATGCAGTGAGGAAAGGTGCGGCTGCGGAAGCCACGAAGGCCACGGCTCGGACGAATGCTGCGGTTCCGGCGAGGGCCACGCAAGGCGCTTCCTGACAAAGGAGGAAAAAATCGCGATGCTCAAGGAGTACAAGGAACACCTTGACAACGAGTTCAAGGGCGTGGCGGAGAAAATCAAGGAGCTTCAGAAAAAGTGAAGCCGCATTCTTCTTTTTTTATTATTTTTTGCTGTTAAAACTTATTTGAACAGCAGAAGCAGTATTGCGAGGTTTTCGCCCGCCTTTAGCGAGTGCGGCGCGCCCTTCGGCATCATAATCGCAATTCCGGGCTTCATCGCGATTTTCCTTCCAAGCAGGGTAAAGGTTCCTTTCCCTTTCAGCACGACAACAATCCCGCTTTTCGTTGAAGTGTGGCTTTCGATTCCCGTTCCCTTTGCGAGGCACATCAAAGTGAAATCATGGCT
>JBAZPA010000189.1:0-2942 GCA_041648435.1 archaeon | reverse complement strand
ATGACTCAGTTAAGAATAAATTCGCCTTTCGTAGATTATCATAGAAACGATAGCGATAAGTCAAATCGCCCGAAGTTCTGCTATGTAAAACACAACCATTACGAAATCCGGCGCTGTCCATCGCCTGCGTGAATTCCAAAACCAGCGTGTCAAGCGGTGACAGCACGGACGGAAACGCCGCTAACTTTGGATAGACGCGGACAATTGTGAAAGCGCCTTCACTAATAGATGTATCGGAGAGACCGACGCCGTCCGTCGCAATGACGCGGATTTTACAATTATCCGACTGTTCATCGGGGATCAGCCAGTCGTAAGAGCCGTCGTTAGATTCATCATCTGCTATCGATTTCCAATCAGCGCCGCCGGTTACGGAATAATCCAGATCGATGAACTGCACACTATCATTGTCGGTAGCAGTCCACGTGATCAATTCAGTATCAGCAATTTCTTCTGTTTTTCCAGAAATCTGGTTAATAAGCATTACATTTGGAGGAGTGATGTCAACAATCTCGATTGGTTCCGAATTTGCCGCTTCTCCAAAGTTACCGCGAGCGTCAACGGCAACGATCTTAACCCGCCCCTGACTTGTTATCTCGTGCGGAACTTCCCACGACAGAGAATCAGTATCACCGGAAAGACTATCTATCATGATGTAATTCTGTTCGGTATTCACCGAGAAAAATAACAACTGATAATGAACACCTACATTATCGGACGAAATCCATTTGATCAATTGACTGGAACCCTCATCCCACTTCTCACCCCCGACGGGAGAAAGAAGCGCAACTTCCGGCGCTTCGTAATCGTCTGGAATGGCACTGACTTGATTAGAAAATCCACTCTCATTACCAGCCGAATCCACCGCGGTGATACGGAAATAGTAAGTCGTGCCGTTAGTCAATCCGGTAATGACCTTGATAGTATCAAGAATTCCACCTGTCGTGGAATCAATCTTGATTTTCGGATTGGCACTTGTTCCACCATAGATACGATAGCGGAGGAAGTCAGGCTCGGTGTTCTTCCGCCAACTGAGGGTGATTTGCTCAAAGTTTGGAGTAATGTCAAGATTCGCTGGAACGAGGGGAGGTGTTTTATCAATCCTAAAACTTCGCTCTGTTGCCCATTGAGAACCAGCAAAGCAATTATCAATTGCCTGAACACTCCAGTAATATTTTCCTTCATGCAAACTTTTTAGAGTGTAGGAATTGCTGTGATTCATATTTCCAAGTTGAATAACTTTTCGATAACCCGATGAAATATCCGCCATCGGTGATTTTACTTCACAACCTCCGGGAGTCATACCGACATATAGATTGTAGGTTAGTCCGTTCTGAGAGGTTTCGGTATCTGTGGATTTATTCCAACTGAAGGTAACATTATTACCTGTCGCAGATGCAATCAATCCGGAGGGCGCAGTTGGGACAGAATTCAATGTTGGATTGTTATTGCGGTAAATATAAGAAGGAAAAGAACCCCAATAATATCCTGAGATTAAAATATCAAGGTCACTATCGTTGTCATAATCTCCAGATGCTACGGAACTTTCATTAAATCCCAATAAACCGTTTTCGGTCTGCTCCGTAAATGTATTGTCGCCATTATTGCGGTAAATCTTAGAAACACCTGAACCCGTAAGCAAGATATCGAGATCGCCGTCGTTGTCATAATCTCCCCAGGCTACGGAACCGCCACTAACTTCCGTTAAACTGATTTCCGTCTGCTCCGTGAATGAGTTGTTACCGTTATTGCGGTAAATCTTAGAAATGCAACTGACACCACTAACATTTCCATTAAGCAAGATATCGAGATCACCGTCGTTGTCATAATCTCCCCAGGCTACGGAACCGCCACCAACTCCCGCTAAACTGATTCCTGTCTGCTCGGTGAATGTGTTATCACCGTTGTTGCGATAAATCTTGGAAACACCACCCGTTAGCAAGATATCGAGATCGCCATCGTTGTCATAATCTCCCCAGGCTACGGAACCGCCACTAACTTCCGTTAAACTGATTTCCGTCTGTTCTGTGAATGAGTTGTTACCGTTATTGCGGTAAATTTTAGAAATAGAAGAACTACCTGTCCATCCTGTGAGTAAGATATCAAGATCGCCGTCATTATCGTAATCTCCCCAGGCGACAGAACCGGATTGAACCCCGGTTAAATTGATGCCAGTCTGTTCTGTGAATGAATTATTTCCATTATTTCGATAAACTTTAGAAATATAGTTGTTGATATTCACAATATAACCTGTAATCAAGATATCGAGATCACCGTCGTTGTCATAATCTCCCCAGGCTACGGAACCGCCACCAACTCCCGTTAAACTGATTTCCGTCTGTTCTATGAATGAATTGTTACCGTTATTGCGGTAAATCTTGGAAACAGACCCGTAGTAGACATTTAAATAACCCGTGATTAAGATATCGAGATCACCGTCGTTGTCGTAATCGCCCCAAGCGACGGAACTCTCACGAACTCCCGTCAAACTGATTTCCCTCATTTCGGTGAATTGCTGAGCAAATATTAATCCTGTTAGAAAAGTGGTAAAAAGCAGAAATTTGAAAATATGTTTATTATTCATTATGATTTCCAATTTTCTTTGGTGAATGTACCTACACGTAATGTTATGTTTTGTATCACTACATAAAAACAATTCGCTGACATAGATATTTTGCCGTTTTGTTTATAGGTTTTCCCTTTCAGAAGTATTTCTAATCAAATTCCAAATTTCCTTAACTTCTTCTTCAGTTGCTTCCTGTATGGCATTGATAGGTTCATTAAGGTAGATTTTTGCTAATTGATTTTCTATTGTTTTATTGACAAGTTGCACAACATAGGTTACATAAAAAGTTGCATAAGATAGGTTACACTTAATGCGTAATTTAGTAGCAGCACATAGGTTACACTTTTTCCAATTTAAGCTCCAAAAAAAGGAGTTAAAA
>JBAZPA010000188.1:0-2969 GCA_041648435.1 archaeon | reverse complement strand
AGGTTCCCGGCCTCAAGGGGTGCTATACCCAGGGAGACACGGCGGAAGAAGCTGTGAAAAACATAAGGGAAGTTATTGAAATGTGCCTTGAGGAGCATAACGCCGCCCAGAACGAATTCGTCGGAATCCAGAAAATAGAGGTATGAGGCATGAAGCTGCCTCTCGTTTCCGGCAAAGAAATGATAAAAATCCTTTCTGCCAAGGGCTTCCGGATTGTAAGGCAAAGAAGCAGCCACGTGCAGATGAAAGACGAAAAAGGCCGCATTGCGACAATTCCATTGCATTCTGGCAAGCCGGTCAGCATCGGGGTGGCGCTCAAAATCCTCCGCGACGCGGAGATTTCAAGGGAAGAATTCATCAGGCTGGCTCAGAAAACTTGATTTTAACCGCCGTCCTTTCCTTCGAGGCGGAAAGCGCAAAAAAAAGGAAGAAATAATTTTATATATATTCCTATATATCACGCTATATTGGTGAATATTTGAACAAAACCACGACAATCCTCGTCTCAAGGCAGCTGAAAAAGGAACTCGACTCTTTCAAGGACTTCGGGCGCGAAACCTACGCGGATGTCATAAGGAAGCTCGTGCACAGGGCGAGGCAGAGCGACGAGTCCGGCCTTGAATTGTCAAAAGGAACACTTATGGCGATTGAGGCCGCGAAGAAAGACATCAGGGAAGGAAGGGTTTATTCCTCTAAAAAGCTCGCGGAAGAACTGGGTTTTTGAAATGCCCTTCGATTTGGTGTGGACAGACCAAGCCAGAAAGAACCTCGGAAAACTTGAGCAGGGCACAGCAAAAAGAATTTTCGGCAAAGTGAATTGGGCGAACGAAAACAACCTACTTTTCCTCGAAAAAGTCGCTTCTTTGCCGCTGATGAAGTACCGCGTTGGCGCATACAGGGTTTTCTTTGAAAAAGGGCCTGAAAACTCGCTGTTCGCAATGACGGTCCGGCACAGGAGCAAGGCATACGAACGGGTCCGAGGGAAATAAGGAAATTCACTGGTAGCACGTGCTGCCGTTCGCCTTCAATGCGGGGCACTGGTCCGCTGAAATAATCACGCTGTCGATTTTCTTGGAAGGCGCTGGAAACTGCAGCGCCTGAATGTCCCTTGAATCTATTTCCTGCAGGGGGAAAAGCTTGGTTTCGGTTGAACCGTCTGTGTATTTCACCTGCAATGTGAAGCCGTTCAGGTCCTCAAGGCCGTAATTGTAAACTCCGATATAGGCAATGCCGTCAGTTACGGAGCACGAATCGAATTGTATTCCCGCATCGGGGCAGCTTAAAGGGGCAATTGGCTCTTCGGGCAAAACCTCGTTGATTGTTTCCTCAGGCGTGGGCGCAGCGTAATTCGCCGTGGGCGTTTGCTGGACGCAGCCCGACAGCACCAGAACCGAAAGCAAGGCGATTGCGAGCGGAACCACAAAAATTGGTTTCATAACCTTATTTCCCCTTTTTTGTTTAAATCCTTTTCCATTTGCTGCTTTTTGGGTTTGAAACAGGAATCGCTTTTTTGCCCCGTGCTTCAAGCGCACCCCTTATTTCGCGCTTTGCCTTTGGGGTAATGGCCCAGGAAAGCATTTCCGGTTTTGGCTTTGCCTTTGCGGAAACTATTATCTTAACCGTACACGCATTGGGAAGGCGTTTTTTGAGCGGAAAACTTTTTCCGTTAACCTTTGCGCCGATTGCGCGCCTGCCCAAATCGGAGTGGATTTGGTAAGCATAATCCAATGCGGTTGAACCCGAAAGCAGGTTCACAGCCTCGCCTTTCGGAGAAAAAATGAAAACGCGCTGGGAATTATTGTCCATCCCTATGCGCTCCGAAAAATCTTCCTCGTTTTCCTCAAGAACGCTTTTCATCCAGTTTATTTTTCCGTTCAGCAATTCCTTTGCGCTTTTTCCGCCGGATTCAAGCAATGCGATTATTCCGCGTTGCGCGACAACGTTCATTTCATTTGTGCGGATGTAAACCTTTACGGGCTTTCCGCTCGGCCCCACAACAACCGTGTGCAATGACCTGTAAATCCCGAATTCGGGAATTGCAATGAAGTCCTTGAACTTGAATGGCAAAGGATTGTAAACCGAATGAATGACCCCGAGGGCGCGATAGCAGTCAGCTTCCGAATTCGCCAGAACAAGGAGGATTTCTGAATCGTAAATCCTTGAAACTTCCTTTTTTCCCGCAAAAACCTTCGTGTAAATCGTTCCGAACCCCTTCCAGTAAAGCCTGAATTCAAAGCCCTTCAGCTTTGGCTTAAGAGCGGAAATCATTTTTTTTATTTCAATTGACTTTTCCCTGCGCAAACGCATTATTTTTTTCCTCAATTCGGGAAACTCCTTCGGTTTCAGGATGTCAAGAACCGCGTCCTCCAGCTCGTACTTGAGCTTGTGGATTCCGAGCCTGTGCGCCAAAGGCACGTACCTCTGCCACACTTCGCGCACGAAAGCGAGGCGCTTCTTTTTTTCGAGGAACATTGCAGTCCTTGAATTGTGGAGCTTGTCGAACAGCTTGATTATTACTACGCGGGGATCGCGCACGGAGAATTCAATGGCCCTGCGCAGATATTCCCTCTGCCTTTCGTCGCGCCGCATTCTTTCGTGCACGGCAAACTTTGTGAGGCCCACTACGATTGAGGCAATGTCCTTGCCGAACTTTTTGCGCAATTCTTTTTCCGTTAAAAGGGTGTCCTCAAGGCAGTCGTGCAAAAGGCATCCGGCAATCGTTTTTGAATCGCAGCCGTATTCCGCCGCAGTTCTCGCGACCTCGTAGGGATGATAAAAGTAGGGTTCCGTGCTTTTCCTGAACTGGCCGAAGTGGGCGTCGTGCGAGGCAATGAACGCCTTTCTTATGAGCGCGGAATCGGTTTTTTTCCTCCAATGCTTGTGCACGGCTTCAAGCAGTAACGAAAGCATTTTTTTGTACTCGCGGCCTAAACGCAATCAATCACATCCTTTCAAGGCACCCGATGTTC
>JBAZPA010000187.1:0-2979 GCA_041648435.1 archaeon | reverse complement strand
GAAAGCAGCGTGGGCACCTGGACGGAACTCTCCACGCAGACGAAAAAGAACTTTGAGAAATTCAGGCCGCACATTTTCGAGTGGAATTCTAAAACCGGCCTCGCGAAAATCGCTTATCCCCCTGACTTGTTCGAGGAGGGAAACCTGTCTCAGCTTATGAGCGGACTGTGCGGAAACATTTTCGGGGTAAGCATGCTGCGAAACCTCAGGCTTCAGGACATTGATTTTCCGGAAGATTACATAAAATCATTCAGGGGGCCCGCGTTTGGAATCGGGGGAATAAGAAAGCTGATGAAAGTCAAGGACAGGCCTTTCGTGGGAACGATAATCAAGCCGAAGCTGGGGCTGGGGGCGCAGGAGCACGCAAAGGTTGCCTACAATGCGTGGCTTGGGGGTCTGGACTTCGTGAAGGATGACGAGAACCTCACGAGCATGAAATTCAACAAATTCGAGGACCGCATTAAAGCCACGCTGAAGCTTAGGGACAGGGCGGAGCAGGAAACCGGAGAAAAGAAAATGTATTTCGCGAACATTACCGCGCCCTACAACGAAATGGTGCGAAGGGCGAAAATCGTGAAAAGGAACGGCGGGGAATACGTTATGATTGACGTTCTGACAGCGGGCTTCAGCGCGGTACAGCAGTTCCGCGAGGAAGACTTCGGCTTGGTCCTGCATGGCCACAGGGCAATGCACGCCGCGTTTACGAGAAACCCGAAGCACGGAATAAGCATGCTCGTAATCGCGAAATTGTACCGCTTGGCAGGCTTGGACCAGTTGCACATAGGCGCGATAATCGGAAAAATGGAAGGAAACGCGGAGGAAGTGGAAACGATTGAAGATAACATAGAGAAGCGCATAGTGAAGGAGAACGCCGGCGGCCACGCGCTCGCGGAGGACTGGGCCGGAATGAAACCCATGCTCGCGGTGTGCTCCGGAGGACTGCATCCCGGCCACGTTCCGGAACTCGTGAAAAAACTCGGAAACGACATTGTAATGCAATTCGGAGGGGGGGTGCACGGCCACCCGCTCGGAACAATCGGCGGAGCGAAAGCCGCGAGGCAGGCGGTTGACTCGGTAATGAAGAAAATCCCGATTCAGGAATACGCGAAATACCACAGGGAATTGGATCTTTCGCTGCAAAAGTTCAAAGGCAAATGAATCATTGGTGTAACGGTAAAAAGTGAACCCCGAAAACCCTTTTATTCCAGTTCAGTCCCAAAGTATGGGGGGAATTGCAATGGCTGGAATTCAGGCGAACTTGATTGTCACTTATGATCCCGCGCACACGGCCACGGCAAAAAAAGAACTGGTTGCGGTGCTTTCCATCCTGAAAAAGAAACCCGTTTTCGTGAAATTCAAGGCGGAAGGCGTGCTGGCAGTGAAGGTCGTGAAGCCCAAGGAGACCGTGAAGGAAATCGCGAAATTATGCAGGAAGAAGCCCGCAATGTTCAGGGAAACGTTCCACTACGTTCCGGTGGACTGCTGGGCGAAATCCGAAATCAAGGAAATGCAGAAATGCGTGAAGGGACTCGTGAAGGGAATAGGCCAGAAGGAAAAATGGAAAATGGAATTGAACAAGCGCTCCTACGAAAAGCACAACTCGCTGGAACTGATTCGCTGCCTCACGGATGTCATTGACAGGCCCAACGTGGATTTGGACAAGCCGCAGAAAATCGTTCGCGTGGAAATATTCGGGAAAATCGCGGCAATCTCCCTGGTTTCAAAGGACGAAATCGCGGAAATACCCGCCCTAAAATAAGCGAAATTTGCAATGAAAGGAATCGGAACTGATTTCCAGAAAAAGGTCTGGCGCGCCACGCAAAGGATTCCGGCAGGAAAGGTCTCGACTTACGCGCGAATCGCGAAGGCAATCGGGAAGCCGAATGCCGCGAGAGCAGTGGGAAACGCGCTGAACGCCAACCCTTACGCGCCAAAGGTGCCGTGCCACCGCGTCGTGAAAAGCAGCGGCGAAATCGGGGGATTCGCCTCCGGAACGCAAAAGAAAAAGAAACTGCTTGAAGGGGAAGGGATTCGCGTAAAAAGCGGGAAAGTGGACTTGGAAAAGTTCCACTCATTTTTTTGAATTCTTGAGTTTGACGCCAAACTTCTTTGCAACGTATTCAATTGAGTGAACTTTCCCTTCTCTCACGTTTTTCAGCCCCTTATTTATTTCATTGAGTTCTTCCTTGCTTAATTTTTCAGTCATTAGATTTCCACCTCGAACAGCGCCACGGGCATCTCGAGGCCGAAGTTTTCCAGAACCTGCGGGTGGAGCTCGCCTATGAAGCCGGTTTTCTTCCCGATTTTGATTTCCGCGGAGCGCCCGGGGATGAAGAACGGCCGATTCTTTTTTTCCAGCTTGAATTCAACATTGCGGGCGCGCATCAGGGATTCGAGCATGGACTTTGCCTGGGCGAAACTGGCTTCCGCGTGGCAGAGCACGACGCAGGCAACGTTCCTTTCGATTACCCCCGATTCCTCGCCTTCCTTCAGCTCGAGGGTTTTGCCCACCTCGAAAACGTTCTGGGGAAAGGCGCAGTGCCTGTTCCTGGAAAGGAATTCGAGCAATTCGGGGAAAATGCGCCTGCGCATAAGGTGCCAGTTCGCGGAAACCGGATTCGCGATTTCAACGAATTCCTCCCCCTTCAGCGAAACAAATTTTTCCTGCTTTTCCCGCGAGGTAAGCACGAAGGTAAGCACTTCCTGCAATCCAAGGCCGATCAGCGCTTCGCGGCAGGAGTCAAGGCTCCTGGTTTCCTTTGAATGCTTTCCCAAGAGGGGCATTTTCACGGGAACAGGGGTTATTTTGTTGTAGCCGTACGAAATCAGAAGGTCCTCAATTATGTCAACCGCGTGCAGGATGTCAAGCCTGTAATCGGGATAGGAAACCTCGATGCGCTTTCCCTCCAGTTTTCCCTCCATGCGCGATTTCTGCAGCAATTCGATTATGCTGTTGTGGTGCCAATCCAGTCCCGTGTA
>JBAZPA010000186.1:0-3005 GCA_041648435.1 archaeon | reverse complement strand
GCGGACAGCCTATTCGTAAACCGCTTGCCATCGGACATCTTCTGCAGGAAACTGTAAAGTTCGCGCTCAGCGGATCGAAAGCGCGATCGGTTTTCTCGATTCCAAGCGATCTTTGGACAGTTGAAGTAGATGAATCTCAAATGAATCAGGTAATTTCCAATCTCGTGATTAATGCCGATCAGGCAATGCCGGAAGGCGGAACGATCGAAATTTCCACTGAAAACATCATCCTCGATGAAGATAAACCTTCATTACCTGCCGGAAAATATGTCCGGATCGTTTTTAACGACTCCGGAATCGGAATTCCCAAGGATTACTTGCAGAAAATTTTCGATCCCTATTTCACCACAAAATCAAAAGGCAGCGGTCTCGGACTCGCCACGACTTATTCGATCATTAAAAATCATGACGGCGCGATTACCGTCGAATCCGAAATCGGCAAAAGCGCGACGTTTACTATTCTTCTTCCCGCTACGGAAAAAGAAGTAATCGTTCGGGAGAAATTATCCACAGCGCCGTACAGAGGAACCGGAAACATTCTTGTCATGGATGACGAAGATTATATCCGCGATCTTATCGGCTCGATTCTTTCCGGTTTGGGATTTCACGTGGATTTCGCAGAAAACGGTGATCAGGCTCTTCAGAAATACAACGACGCGATGCGTTCCGGTCAACCTTTCCATGCTGTGATTCTGGATTTGACGATTCCGGGTGGAATGGGTGGAAAAGAAACCATCGGTCATCTATTGAAGATCGATCCGAATGTCAAAGCCATCGTTTCCAGCGGATATTCGAATGACCCGTTGATGGCCAATTACAAAGATTACGGATTCTGCGGTGTCGTCGCCAAACCGTATGACATCAACCAGTTGATCAGCGTTATGAAAAGCATCGGCGGTTAGTACAAGCAGAGTAAAACACAAAGAGAGATAAAGGTAAAGTTCCCTCTCATCCTGTCATTCTGAGCCACAGAGGTGAATGAAAAAGGAATGGATGAATCAAACAGGAATTGTAACGGTGGATTAGCGCTAATAAAGAACCGTGGCGAAGAATCTTGGACAATTCTGTGATGATTTTTTCTTTCAGCGGACTGTGCTAAATTTGTAACAATCATGGTTTCTTACAAACAATATTTCGTTTACATTTTATCAAACCGAAGAAAGGTTCTTTATATTGGTGTTACAAACAATTTGGTCAGACGAGTCTTTCAGCATAAAACCATCTGATAGAAGGATTTACTAAAAAATACAATATCGATCAATTGGTTTATTTCGAAGAAACTAATGATATACACGCCACAATTGATCGCGAAAAACAAATTAAAGCTTTGCTGAGAATCAAAAAGATAGCGCTAATAAAGACCCTCAATCCAGAATGGAAAGATTTATCCGCCGATTGGGATTTCATGGATCGGTTTTAACCGATCTTTTACTTAGTTGTCCGAGATTTCCTCCATTTCGCGAGAGATCGTGGATCAATTAATTCCTGAATTGTCCAAGATTCTTCGTCGCTATGTGTCTAACCTGTTCTGAAAAGTTGTGGATTCCGGATTGATTCTGCCCTTAATGTTCATTTTGACTCGCTCCTCAGAATGACACCTTTTGGATGAATTTATCGTTAATAAAAACATTCCAACGGCCTGTCTTTCTGAGCCACAGAGATGAATAAAAAAGGAAAGGATGAATCAAACAGGAATTGTAACTGTGGATTAGCGTTAATAAAGAACCGTGGCGAAGAATCTTGGACAGTTCTGTGATGATTTTTTCTTTCAACGGACTGTGACAATATCCTTTCACAAAATGAGAAAAAAATAAACCTTAGTGCCTTAGTGTCTTAGTGTTAAAAATTTTTCTTACACCAACACGCGGCTGACTTCTTCCAAATCCCGGCAATAATGGCTGCAGAGCGCCTTTGCGCCACTATCTTCGATATTTCCGTCCGAAATACCGATTGCGCTAAAACCCGCCAACCGGATTGAAACGATTCCAGCGCCGCTGTCTTCTATTCCAACGACACGATGACGTTCGGTAAACTGAATTCCCAAACCGACGCGACTAACTTCCGCATAAAGCCACGGATGCGGTTTCGGCGACAATTCGCCCAGCGTGCCGACCGAACCTTTTCCTAATGGAAATCCCGCTGTAATTATCGCATCGTAAAATTCCGTCGGATCGCCCATACCGAGTGTTCTGAAAGCCGATAAAATCTCCGGATAAGCCTTTTCGTACAAACCGGAAGTCACCAGACCGATCTTTATTTTTTGCTCTTTCAACTTCAGGAGAAATTCCTTCAATCCTGCGCGCGGCGTAAATGCAGTTACTCGCCCATTACCATCCAGAATCGCTTTCATTTCCCGCCGAGTATGTTCGAAATAGAAAACTCGCGCATCCTCAACCATTTTTTCAGGACAATACTTCGCGATGCAATACTGTAAATGTTCCGAAACGCTGTGCCCGGAAACATACGGCAGATCACTTTCGCTCAGTTCAAACTTCGGATTTCCCAGCAAACTCGCGATGCTTTGCTGAATGATCCACACCCAGAACTCTTCGCTTTTCACGCTGGTGCCGTCCAGATCCATCAACACGGATGTCACCGGCTTCTCTATTTCCACATCCGGCACCGGATAATAAGCAGGATATCCCATCGCGGACAACACGCAGGCAAGCGTCTTTTCAGGAAAACTGACGAACTCGACTTTGCCGTCGCCCGTGGAAATGATCGACTGAACATTTCCTTCGCCAACACGGAATGCTCCGTCCGACGTGGCGATCAATCGCTTCATCCCGTTATTCATCGGAATTTTACCCAAACCGGGCAATGTCATCCATTTCTTATTTTCAACCATTTGATAACCTAATTTCTAACCACGAATAACCACGAATAAACACGAATGAACTCGAATAATTGCTTTGGAGAAATTTGTGATCGTTGATTATCTTTTTTGTCAACCATTTCAGGACGTAACAAAATTTTCAATCTCAAATCTCCAATTTTCAATTTGC
>JBAZPA010000185.1:0-3007 GCA_041648435.1 archaeon | reverse complement strand
GTCGCTAATCAGGTATCCGAGCAAAAAACCGCCTTTAATGTGCCTGCCGGTAAACAAGCGAATCATCAAATTATACTTATTCAAAAGATGTTCACCGACTTTTTCAGTGGTCTGCAAAAAATTGTCGATATCCTGACCTTGCTGTGTGGATTTCCACAATTTAACAAGCATAAACCTTGCGCGTAGTCTAGCTAAAAAACCAGCCCCTCTTTTTGCGCAGATAGAGTCAAGCTCTTCAAATGCCTTTGCTTTCAGTGACCGCGCCTGTTTTTTTGTTTCATCCACTCCGCGGGCAATATAATAGCAAGGTTTCCCGTCTCTAATCTTCGATTGGTCTTTTATGTCGTCCAATATCAAAACCGCCGCATCAAATCCGTCGATGCCTGCTCTTTCTTGCTCAGTGAGCGGGGATACGTTTTCCAATTTGAGGATGAAGTCGATATAAAAGCCCAATTTCATAAATATATTCCCCACGCGCTGGCTGGCTTTTGGATTATCACATCACTCCATAAGGAAGGTCGAAACGAATCTGCTCAGCGGCGGCTTTTCCGCCAATTCCGCCGCTTCAAAGCCTTCCCAGATTGCGAATCCTTTTTTCGCGCATTTTTCGAGCCAGCTTTTTCCGCCTTCCCTTTCCGCGAAAGCGAATTCCAAGCCAACGCTTTTCGCGTGCACGTGCTTTCTTGGAATTTCCACGTGAATTCTCCCGTCAATCACGCGGTGCTTTCCGTGCTTTTTGTGCTTCTCTATGAACGCCTTCGCGTGCCCCTTCATGCTTTCAGGCGGCCCCCTGCGGAGGATTTTTTCGGGCAACTCGAGTTTTTCGAGTTCGAACACAATCGCGTTCCTTGTTTTTTCGTCCGAAAAAACTCCGTATTTCTTCACTTTGAATTCGTGCATTTCAAGGTGCCTTTTCAGGCGGTTAGCGCCTTTGCGAAGCTGGCCATAAATTACATCCTCATGCGCCTTGAGGTGCGGAAACGCGATTACGAGCAGTTTCCTTTTTTCGAGGCGCTTCCACAATTCTTTCTTTGAGAGTTGCTTGATTTCTTTCGGGAAAAAGAATTCCGTTGAAGGGTGCGAAAGGAATTCCTTCGCGGATTTCCTGAATTGACTGAACTTTTCGCCGTCCACCGCAGCCGCAACGTTCCTGTTCCTGTCCGTGGGGTCAATGACTATGAGGGAATCGCGCGGAAACTTTTTCGCGAGTTCCTTTTTGGATTTCCATTGCTTTTCAATGTCGATTATTGTTCCGCTTTTCCATTTCCTCGCTGCTTCAAGGGTTTTCGCGAAAGTTCCGTTTGCCAGCACGAGCAATTCGCACAAATAACCCGAAAATCCCCGCGTCTTCAGTTCCGCGCCGTAGCATCCGATTCCCTTCATGAACTTTTTCAGCAATCTTATTTCGCCTTCCTGCCCCTTTCCCATTCTTGACAGTAAGTAGGCGTTGTGGAAGGGGCTTCTGTCCACCGCGGACTGCTTTTCTGAAGCGCTCCTGACGTCATAAGAGGGAACAACTTCGAGCTCGTGCCCGAGAAAAACCGTTTTCAGGTAGGGGTGCTCGCCGTAATCCACCTGCCACTTGGTTTTCGCGAACGCCTTTTTCGCGACGCGCAATCCCTCTTTCTCGAATTCCTTGCGCGGCAATTCCTTCGGGAACATCACGAACAGGTCAATGTCTTTGTCTCCGCGAAGATGCGTGTTCCTCGCAAGGCTTCCCGCAAGCACTGCACGAACGTGCTTTCCCTTCACGGAAAGAATCCGCTTCATTGCCTTTTCGGCAACCAGCCGTTCTTCCCTTATTTCGCTTTCCTTCGGAGTTATGGCGGAAAGGACTTTTTTTTCGATTTCCCCGAGGTTGTGCTCTTGCATTCGGGATTTTGGGGAATTCTTTTATATATATTAATCGCTTTTTTTTGTTTGGCCAATTAAATGTCAAAGGCAAACCCGAAACCCGGAGAAATGCCCGTAAAGGGAAAAATGCTTTCCTCTCAGGCAAACGCCAGAATATTCGAGTCGTTTCCATTCAACGACTACGAGATTTCCGAACCCGCGTTTTCCGAGGACGAAAAACAGTTGTTTTCCGCACTGCTCGCATTCGTCCAGCGCAAGACGACTTTTTCGAGGGAATCAAAGGCGATTTCAAAGCAATTGCCGGCGCAGTTCTTCGGCGACTTGTCGCAGACGCTTTTGAGGGACATTGACATCGAAGGGCTTTCAAGGCGCATTCCCACGGAACAGGAAGCCGCTTCATTGCAGGCAATGCTTGAAATCGCGCTTTCCGGAATCGAGTTTGCAAAAAACAGGGAGGGAATTGCGCGGAACGTTTTGGACAAGTCAATCGGCTTCGGCCCCCTTTCCGAAATGATGCGCGACCCTACCTTGGAAGAAATAATGATTAATTCCGAGGACAAGGTTTTCGTTTTCCACAAGGACTTCGGGATGTGCAAAGCCAACACCGCCTTTTCCAACCGCGAGGAATTCCTCGACCTGATTTCAAGGATTGCAAACACGGTCGGAAGGAAATTCGATTCCTACAATACCTTTCTCGATGCAAGGCTTCCCGACGGAAGCAGGGCGAACGCGACCTATCCCACAATCACTCCGGTTTCGCCGACGCTCACAATAAGGAAATTCAGCCAGATTCCGCTTTCAATAATCGATTTGATTTCAAACCGCACAATGAATTCCGAGCTCGCGGCATTCCTCTGGGCAATGGTTGAGGGAATGCGCATCGAGCCCATGAACCTGATTGTGGCTGGCGGAACGGGTTGCGGGAAAACCACGACCCTAAACGCGCTCTCGACCTTCATTAGGGCGAATGAGCGAATAATAACAATCGAGGACACCCTCGAACTGGACTTGGGTTCGAGGGAAAACTGGGTGCAGATGGAATCCCGCCCCAAAACAAGGGATGAAATCGACGTCACAATGGACGATTTGCTGAAAAACTCCCTGCGCATGAGACCCGACAGGATAATCGTGGGCGAAGTCAGGGGCCCGGAGG
>JBAZPA010000184.1:0-3035 GCA_041648435.1 archaeon | reverse complement strand
CCGCGACTCCGGCGTCCAGACGCGAAAAGAGTTCCTCAATCTTGGCCACGATGTGCTGCTGTTCGGGAAGCGGAGGAAGGGGAAATTCTATTTGTCTAATAATCTGCTGGCTAATATTAGGCTGTGCACCTCCAATGCGTTTATTCAGAAGATCATTTCTTATATATTTTAGATACAAAAATAAATATCGCTTCTCAATCTCATCTGGAGTTTTAATTGCACATACCGCTTGGTTTGTAGCTGCAGGAATGCCAAGAATTCCTAATTTTCCGACTGTTGCACCGTACAGTGCTACTAACAGTGTCCCTGGTGGTAATAATTTTGCACTAGAATTTTTAATGCCTTCTATAGTTATTGATTCTTCAGCACGAAAGATAATCTCATCTTTAAGTTCGCCAGATTTCAGCCAAGCCACGTCCCCGCTAAAATATTGTAGTTTTTTTCTGCTGGGTGTCCCGCCACTAGTTGTAATACAAATATTTCCGATATTTGTCTTTATCCAAGACTGTGGTATATTCACGTCGTCAGCGCCTCATTCAATTCCCTGATCACCTTTTCGAAGCGCTGGCCGAAAACCTGATAAGCTTTCAGCAGTCCACCATGTTCATAGAAGGGCACGTTGTCGAAGTCGTCGCGCGTGATCTCCACGTTTTTGGCGATATGCTCTTTGATCAGATTCAGCCACTCCAGCTGTTCGGGCGTAAAAACATTCCCGGCGGTGCGTTGGTCGTTCAGCCATTGCGCGAAGCGTTGCTCGGTCGTGGACTGGAAAGGTATCAAGCTGGGACTCTTGCCGATCCCGAAGCGGATCAGGGCAATGATGTCTGTCAGCAGTTTGACCGAACCGCGCTTCTGGACTTTGTCCTTTTCCAATTTCTCAAAAGCCTGCCAGACGCGCTCGGCATTCAGATTGTAAGGCGGGTTCTCCATGGCTTTCGCTAATCCTTTGATCATCTCGTAGGTCAGGTGTCTTTTGTCGTAAGGCTGATTGTAGATGATCTGGAGCGCAGTGATTTCGTCCTTGTTTTTGGTAATGAATTCGCGCAGGGATTGGACAACCGACTCGGCTTTTTCTACCGCATTGCCGTTGAATCCGGCTGAGAGAACCGTATCCTGGCTGACCGTATCGATGATCTGGTCCTGCCGCCGCTTGATTTCATTTAGCAAATCGCGAAAATCCGGTTTGTCGAACGGCAGACAGGCGGCGGTGACGATTTGTTTGGTCGTTTGTTTGATCTGGTCGAGAGTCGGTTTATCGGTTTGGAATTCAGCCTTCACCTTTTCTTCGATCTTGTCCGGATCAACACAATCCAGCAGGTCGTTAGTGATCGCCGGGAGTGATTTACCGGCAATTGTAGTGATTGCCTGTTCCTGTTCCTGATCGAGATTCAATCCCATCCGGGATAACCGGCCAGCCAATGACATGAGCGTGTCCGTATTTCTCTGGCCGAGAGCAACCGAATTCAGCAAGACATCGAACGGAACACCGGGCTTGCGTTCCAGCGGCCGGGAATCGGTCTTGAGCGATTCGGTCACGCCGACGGCATCCACTATCACAAAATGGTCTTTGGTTTTCACGTCCGGAGTGACGGCGCGCAGATCGTGACTATCAATCGTCCGGGTTCCGCGTCCCTTCATCTGCTCGAAATAGACCTGTGACCGAATGTTTCGCATAAAGAGCAAACATTCGAGCGGTTTAATGTCCGTTCCGGTCGAGATCATGTCCACGGTTACGGCGATGCGCGGATTATATGAATTCCGGAAACTGGCAATAAGATTCTCCGGAGTGTCGCCGGTCGTCCGGTAGGTGATCTTTTTGCAGAAATCGTTGCCTTTGCCGAACTCTTCCCGAATGATGTTGACAATATCTTCCGCGTGCGAATCGTCTTTGGCAAAGACTAAAGTTTTAGGGATTTCCGTGCGTCCAGGAAATATCTCAGTAAAGAGTTTGTCGCGGAATGTTCTGACAACGGTGCGGATTTGATCGGGAGTAACGACGTCACGGTCTAATTGATTGGCCGTATAATTCAAATCCTCATCTAATTGCTCCCAGCGGACTTTACGCGTCAGGCGGTCGCGCCGGTCGATGTAAAAACCGGATTTGACCTTACTGCCCTGTTCGGTGATCTGGGTTTTGATGCGATAGATTTCATAACCGACGTTCACCCGGTCGGCTACGGCGCGCTCGTGGTTGTACTCCATGACCAGGTTCTGATTGAAAAAGCCGATCGTCTGTTTCGACGGTGTGGCTGTCAGGCCGATGATGAAGGCGTCAAAATATTCCAGCACCTGCCGCCATTGATGATAAATGGAACGATGACATTCGTCCGTGATGATAAAGTCAAAGGTTTCGATGGGAATGTCCGGGTTGTAGACGACTTCTTTCGGTGAAGCGGTTTCGTCGGTGATTTCACCGGTCGAAACTTCTTCGAGGTCTTCTTCGATCGCTTCGCCGCGCAACATGGAATAGAGCCGCTGAATCGTGGTGATGCAGACATTGGCAACGGGATCGATGATGTTGGAACTCAGCAGTTGGACATTGTATAAGTCAGTGAATAAACGACCGTCATCGGGCGTCTTATATTGAGCAAATTCTCCGCGCGTTTGTCGGCCGAGTGTTTTTCTATCGACCAGAAATAAAATTCTTTTAGCATGAGCGTGTTTGATTAAGCGGTAAACAAAGGTCACCGCCGTAAATGTCTTGCCTGTTCCGGTAGCCATCTGGATCAATGCACGTGGACGCGACCCGGCGAAAGATTTCTCTAAATTCATAATCGCCTCAATCTGGCAATTTCGTAAGCCCTTCGTGATTAAGAGCGGCAATTCTTTGAGTCTGCCGCGCAGGGTTTGCGAGTTTTCAAGCCACTCGCGCAGAGTTTCCGGGCGATGAAAGGTAAAGACTCGGCGAGAACGGGTTTCCGGGTCGCGTCTGTCCCGAAAATAGGTCTCTGTTCCGGTGCTTTCATATGCAAACGGCAGGGTTCCGGCATGTGGAATACTGTCGGGAAAATTCTCGACATATTTTTCAGTTTGCT
>JBAZPA010000183.1:0-3051 GCA_041648435.1 archaeon | reverse complement strand
TGATTTATGGATTTCACAGATTCCCTTTCCCGGCTTTGTTCTCTTTAATCAGCCAAATCAGCGCAATCTGTGTAATCAGTGATTCAGACATTTTTCTGCTTAATCAGCGATTCAGACATTTTCCACCGCCTTTATCTCCTCCTCCGTCAGGTCGTACATTGTCAGAATCACAGATTATGCTGATTTATGGATTTCACAGATTCCCTTTCCCGGCTTTGTTCTCTTTAATCAGCCAAATCAGCGCAATCTGTGTAATCAGTGATTCAGACATTTTTCCGTTTAATCAGCGATTCAGACATTTTCCACCATCTTGATCTCCTCTTCCGTCAGCCCGTATAACTGATAAACCAATTTGTCGATCTGCGTGTCGGTAGCGACGATCTGCCGCTGAATGACGTCTTTCTCCTGCGGCGTATTGACCTCCGGCAGACGCTTATGTAACGCCAGCATCGTCTCAACCAGCGATACCATGCGATCGTGCCGGGCTTTGTCTGCCGGATCGCTGAAGTCGATGGCGCGGATGGGAATCTGTACCAAATATTGATAGATGAATCTAAGGTAACCTCCTCTAAACACGGCAGAGGATTTTTGATAGATAAACGTGATAAGTTTTGAGTTTAATATTCCCATCAAGTATGAATCTTCAACCGGAATTATATACGCCGTATTAACGCAATGAAATCCATTCCCATCATCAAATGCAAAATTTCCTCGGAGCGATATATCTGGTAAAAGTAATTTCGGCTTTTCAAACTCTACGTAATAATCGCAAGCCCTGAGTTCCCACCAGTAATTACCTTTGTCCCAGCGATTTTCCGCTTTGTTTTTATATGATACAAGATGAGCCGCTATTGCCGGATATTCTGTTTGTAACCATCCCCAAGCGTCTTTCACATGATTAGATTTCTTATTTGTCCAGCCCTTAGGAATCAGTATGATGTAACGAGCGGGTTTTAACGAAGAATACCTCTTAATTTCCTTTCCGATTAGAAACGGCTTGATCAGTTCCGCGCTTTTTGGATCATTCGCTATCAGTTCATCCCGCTTTTCCTTCGAGATGACGAATGCTTCATTCAGTCCGGTCAGTACACCACGATAAATCTTGCCATTAACATATTTACCAAGCGAGATTCCTTTACTTTTCAGTTTATCCAGAATGTCTTGTTCGTTGCTATTTGTAAGCGACCAGCCGGAATCATCAAGTTTTGTTTGATCTACTTCATATCTCAGCGGCTTGATGTATTCGCTCAGGTCTTTGAATTCCAATGAATCCATTTGGACAATGTTTAAAGTGACATTTAAAGGAGTTTTAATAACCTTTAAAATACACGGATAGGTCGTCACGCCTTTGAATACCGGCAGATCGCCGAAGTCGATAATCTCTTCAATATTTTGATTCTTCAGCCATTGCCGGAACGGTTTTCCATAATTCGCCCGCATCCATTTATTCGCTACGATATACGAGAAATGACCGTTCTCTTTTAGCAGATTGATTCCTTTTTCGATGAAATAGATGTACAGGTCAGACGTTCCATGAAATACTTTATACTTCTTTTGAAAATATTCTTTGAATTCACCGATCATTTCTTGTCGGACATACGGCGGATTCCCGATCACTACATCAAATCCCTTTGCGTTCTTTGCGTCTTTGCGAGAGAATATCTCCGGAAATTCTTTCTCCCAGTCGAAGACATTGATCCGCAGTGCCTCTTTTTCATCGAAAAGATTCGCCTGCTGGTGTTCGTAATAGTCGGGACCGATCAGCGAATTGCCGCATTTGATATTATTAGCGAGATTCGGAAGGGCGCGTTCATGCCACAGTCCCAATTGCCGTGCGAGCGTCTCGCTGTTTTCGTTTTCCAGCACTTTCAGCAGGAGGCTGAGTTTGGTGACTTCCACGGCGTTGGCGTCGATATCCACGCCATAAAGATTATTCAGCAGGATGCGTTTCTTCTCGGCAGTCGAGAGAAACCAGTCGCCGCCTTTACCGGAAAAGATCGCCTGCGTCGCGGCTTTGCGCTTCCCCTTTTCGGCTTTGACTACCGGAATGACGCCGGTCTTCTCGTATTCCTTGCGGTAATATTCCAGATGCCAGTCCATCAGGTACTGATAAGCGCCGAGCAGAAACGAGCCACTGCCGCAGGCGGGATCGAGGATGCGCAGTTCGGAAACCTCGGCTGATGTTTTGCCTTCCAGCAATTTCCCAACGGTATTTTTCACGATGTAATCCACAATGTACTGAGGCGTGTAATAGACGCCGCCCGCTTTGCGCACTTCCGGTTTTTCTTCGATGCGGGCATGATGCCCGGCAGTCAGCGAAATGCGTTTGCCGAGGAATTGCTCGTAGGCATTGCCGAGAACTTCCACCGGCAGAACGCTGAATTCATACGGGCAATCGGGATAATAGAGGTTGCGGACGATCTCTTTGAGCAATTTATCGTCAATCGTCAGCGTCGGCGTGATGGTATCGGGATTTGTGCCGTCCTTTTCATTGAAATGAAACAGCCCCGAGTTGTAGCGTTCGTCCGCGCGGTAATAAATCTCAACCAGACGCGGATAGACGCGCTCGCCGTTCAAGAGCGATTGAAGCGGATATTGCGTTTCGATGCCGCGGTCTTCGCTCATGCGCAGGAAGATCAGGCGGTCAATCGTGAATTGCACGGCGTAATTGAGTTCGCGCTCGGAGAGATTCGGATTGCGCAGGGCGATATTGCGGGCGAGCAGGATGCGCCAGTTATCGAGATCGTTTAAAAAGTCGCGGTCGATCTCGGCGCGCGGTTTTTTACCCTGTTTGATCTGGAGAAATCGCTCGAAGTTGCCGCGCAGAACCGCTTCTTTGGAAAATGTCGCGTGGATGGATTCCCAATTCTCGATGTATTCCTGATAAGTGTAATAAAGCATTCGTCCGACATGCGTTTTGTCCGTGATGGCAGGCTTAAGCGTCGTATCGTAAACGATGAATTCCTCGAAATCGGTCAGGATCGAGACCGGCAGTTTGGCGCTGTAAGCATAGCGGCGCAGTTGAAACGCCGGAGCGGGATCATTTTTCAG
>JBAZPA010000182.1:0-3090 GCA_041648435.1 archaeon | reverse complement strand
GGAAATGCAGCGCGCCCTGATTTCATCGGATGTTGAAGTGGGTTTGGTTCTCGAATTGAGCAAGAGGATTGAGGCGGCGGCGTTCGAGGAACTGCCGAAGGGGCTGGACAGGAGAGCGCATCTCATAAAGGAAACATACGATTTGCTCGCGAAACTCCTCGGAGAGGGGATGCAGAAGGCGCCTGAAAAGCCGAGGAAAATCCTTTTGGTGGGATTGTATGGAAGCGGAAAAACAACCACCGCGGGAAAGCTCGGAAGGCTTTACTCGAAAAAAGGGCTGAAAGTGGGAGCTGTGTGCGCCGATACTTACCGCGCGGCCGCATACCAGCAGCTCAAGACGGTGTGCGAGAAGGCGGGAATAGACTTTTACGGGAACCCCGAAGAAAAAAGGCCGGAAACAATAGTTTATCAGGCGCTGACAAAATTCAAGAGCTTTGACTTGATAATCGTGGACAGCGCGGGAAGAAGCGCTCTTGATGAGGAACTCGTGCGGGAAATAAAGGAAGTCCACCACGCATTCGAAGCCGAAAATGTGTGGCTCGTGCTTTCCGCGGACATAGGCCAGGTGGCGGGAAAGCAGGCGAAGGCGTTTCACGAAGCAGTGGGCATTAACGGAGTGATAATAACCAAAACCGACGGAAGCGCGAAAGGCGGGGGAGCATTGGCGGCGTGCAGGGTAACGAATTCACCCGTGCACTTCATAGGCACGGGCGAAAAAGTGAACGACTTGGAGGAATTTGAACCACAAAGGTACTTGTCAAGGATAATGGGCTACGGGGATTTGCAGGCGCTGCTGGAAAAGGCGAAGGAAGCCGCGGAAGAACAGCAGCTTAATCCGGAGGAATTGCTCTCTGGAGACTTTAACCTTAAAGTCTTTTACGAGCAATTGGAAGCCGCGAAAAAAATGGGGCCCTTGAGCAAGGTAATGGAAATGATGGGAATGGGAACAAAACTTCCAAAGGAGGTCCTTGAGGTGAGCGAAAAGAAGCTTGCGGGATTCGGGGCAATAATGAATTCGATGACAAAGCAGGAAAAGCTCGAGCCCGAAATAATTTCAAGGCAGCGCGTGGAAAGAATCGCGAAGGGAAGCGGGAAAAGCGCCAACGACGTGCGCGAACTCCTGAAGCAATACAAGCAGATGAAAAAAATGTTCAAGAGGTTCAAGCAGTTAGGGAGCGCGGAGTCACTGGACCAGAAGGGCTTGGCGAAACTGATGAAAGGGATGAAGGGAATGCAGCAGAAGAAGAAGTTCAAGATAAGGTGAGGGAAACAAATGGAACTCCTTTTATTGCGCGAGGCAATCGTTATCCTTGCAACCGGGCTCGGGGCGTACGCGGACCACAGGACTGGGCTAATTTACGACTGGATTACCTTGCCGCTTATTGCAATCGGAATACTGTTGAACGCGTTTGAATCCGAAAGAATTGCATTTTACGCTGTCGGAATCGTCGTGTTCCTTGCGGGCTACGCATTGTATTACGCGGGAAAGCTGGGCGGAGGGGACGTGAAACTTTTCACGGGAATAGCGCTCGCGTTGCCGTTCCTCGGCGGTTATCCATTCATAATAACCGCCTTGTTCGTCGCGGCTTTCGCATCGATAATCTGCCTTTCCGTGTGGTTCGTTTCAAAATACGTTAAGGCGGGAATCGACTGGAAGAAAAACAGGAACGGAATCAGGAACGCGCTGATTCTCGGAATAGGATTGGCAGTCTATCTTGGAATCGTGTGGTTCTATGACGCGGCATCAATCGCGCTCATTACATTCCTCGCGATAATCTTCGCTTTCGGCTTGCCTTTCATGGCTTTCGAGGCGGGAATAAAGGAAAAATTCTTCCTCAAGCGCGTTTCCATAGGAAAGCTCGAGGAAGACGAAATAATCGCAACCGAGTATTTGCCTGAAAAGGCGAGGGAGAAACTCGGGCTGAAATGGAAAGGCGTGCTGGGAGAAAAAGAAAAAGAAGAATTGAAAAAAATGAAATTAAGAGCTGTGGAAGTTTACCGCGAGCTTCCGCGGTTTGGGCCTTTCGCGTTTATTGGGGTCATTGTAGCAATCGCGTTTCCGGAATTGCTGAAAATCCTGTTCTTTATTGGTTGAACCAGATTCCCTTGACCGATAGCAAAATGCATTTTCCTGCGGCTTTCTGCTCGAATTTCACTCCGAGCATTTTTTCGCAGACAAGAATATTGTTTTTGGCGTGCCCGCTCAGCGGGGAACAGAGGATTTCGCTTTTCCCGCGCGAAAGCGCCATCAGCGGAATCAGCTGGTCGGCCAAGTGGGAATCGATTGCGCTTTCGTTCGCCAATTCTAAAATGAATTTATGGCTTGCCTCCTGCCCCACAATGGTCGCGTCCTTTTCCCTTTCGCCAAGGGCATTCACGCCGATTATTCCGGAGTCCGAGAAGCCTATTATTTCAATGCCGGAGCCGATGCTTTCCTTTGCGACCTCGTTTGACTCGGTTTCCTCGATTATTTCAAACCCTTTTTCGGATTCAGCCAGTATGCGCTTTGCGGACTTCGACTGGTTCAACGAGACTTCGCGCGGAAGGCCCGCTGAATGCGAGAAAACCGAAACGTGGTCCGCAAGGAATATTTTTTTCAGTGAAATGCCCCTGAGCTGCTTGCAGGGAGAAGTGGAAAGATAAGCCAAACCGTTTCCCTTGGAGTAATAGCCGCGCCTCGAAACCTTGAATTCGGTTTTGGCGCCCATTTTTTCCGCCAATGAAAGGAACGCCTTGGAGAAGTGGTTCGCGGGAGGGGAAAACGGGACATCAGTTCCTCCGAATGCCTTCACTGAAACGCGTTCGCGGCAGAACAATGCGGGCAGCAAAATTGACTGGAACAAAAGGGTGATGCTTCCCGCGGTTCCGATGTTTACGGTGTAAGTGCCTCCGCTGATTGCCTTGGGCTCGAAGGAAACGCTTTTGGAGCCAATGAACGCACCCTTGAGTTTCGCGTTGCATATTTTCTTCAGAAGCAGGAGGCTCGTGAGGTGCTGGGCCTGCAATCCGGGATTTGGCCTCGAAGCACGGATGTTCTTGAGTTCAAGCGGTTTGCCGGTGAGCGCGGACAAAGCCAAAGCGGTGCGCATT
>JBAZPA010000181.1:0-3108 GCA_041648435.1 archaeon | reverse complement strand
GAAGCCGGTGTATGATTTCGGGGTTTCGTTTCCGGAAAGGCCGGAAGGGCAGAAAACGCATTTTCCCGGGCAGGCGTGGGGCTTCAGCATTGCCGCTACGACGTTTATCCCGGAAACGCTTCGCACGGGCTTCTTCTGCAATAATTTCAGCGCGGGCCCCGAAATTTTTCCGGCAAAAGAAAGTATCCTGGGATTCGAGGGCATTTCCGCAATTTTGAGTTCCGTGCAGAGCTTTGCCTTCAATACGTGCAATTCATTCCGGTTCTTGATTTTGCCCGAATTTATTGCGCGCAATACCCTGCGTGAAAAAATCCTTTCTTCCAACGAATTCACCGGCGTTTGCGGTTGCGGAATTCATTTCCAGAGCGAGGCAATGAAGGAGTTAATCAGGTAAACTGGCATAAGGTTCGGGGAAAAGGCGGGGAAACCGTAAAGCGGTGCAAGGTATTTCCCCTTCAATGTTGGGTGAACAACGAGCTCGGAGTCGAAGCTCTTGAAAACGTTTCCCGATAAATTGGATTGAACGAAGAACCGGAATCGCCTGTCGCCGTAAACGCGGGGATTCACTTCGAGGGAAAATTGCATTGTGGATTTCGGCCCCACTGTGGCGCTCAGCTGTTCAAACCAGTACCTTGGCAGGGTGCTTCCGATTAAAACCGAGTGCTCGGCAATCGAGGAATTCACGATTGTGAGGAGGAATTTCGCGTTCTCGTTCACGAGGGTCTCCTGCTTTGCGTTTTCAAGGCTGCTTTTTATGAGTCCGTTTTCCACGAAAACAGTCATTGTTATTTCCTCTTCGGAAACGTTCCGCGAGGAGTTCGCCATTTTTACCTTGAAACTGTATGCTCCCGCGGACTGCGCGGGGGGAACGGAAACCTTGAGGACGAAATGCGTGGGATTCGATTCCGAGCCGGAAAACTGCCAGCCCGTTGGCAATGATTCGGCGGAAACCATTGCGCTCGTCCAATTGAAGCTTTCCCCATAGCCTGACTTTGAGGCAATCGAAAAAACAAGGGTTTCTCCAGGCTGCATTGAACCCAGCACAATGGAAGTGCCCGGCTTCAATTGCTGTTCGGTCGGCGAAAGAACGAAAACGTCCGCGCTTGCGATTCCCGCCACGAGCAGCAAGGCGGGAAGCAGCATAATTACCCTATTAAACATTTTCAGTCCCCAATAATTGAAACCAAAAACAGGATTAAAAGGTTATTGTTATGCTTCGCGATAAAAAACAGGGAAAGGAAATCGCCCGGTTTATGATGGTGAAGGAAAGGCACAGGCGGACGATGCTCAGGGCAATCGCGGACGGAAAGGCGGACAGGCAGGTGATTCCCCTGCTGAAGTTCATTGCCTCCTCAAGGGACTTTTTCACGAGCAGCAGCTGCTCGGGAAGAATACTTTTATTGAAGCTTGACTCAAAGGGAAGCAAGGCGGAATCCGCATTCATTGAAAGGTGGCACAGGCAAGTAAATTTCACGGAATTCCTGAAGGCTGTGCGGAACGCAAGGGGAAATGAAATCTGGTTCAAGCTCGACCCCTTCATATTGCATGTAGGAACCGATTCTTTGGAGAACGCGCGAAGAATACTCAAGACAATGCAGGTTGCGGGAGTGAAACGCGGCGGAATAATCAACGCAAAGGACGGAAAATTCATTGTGGAAATGATCGGAACCCAGACGATTTCCCTGCCGATAAAACTGAGGGGAAAAATGCTCGCGGAGAACGGTTACCTGAAATGGCTGCTTGCGAAGGCCAACAAAAAACTTTCCGCGAATTACGTGCGCCTCGGGAAACTCAAAAAGGCGTTCGAGGCTGAGCTCGGATGACAATGCGGCGCGCGTTCATTGCCGTGAATCTTCCCGGAAGCGTTAAGGAAAAGATTTTCCGCGAATTCTCGCAGGAATTCCCGAAAGAAAAATTCAAATCCGTTGAAATGGAAAATCTGCATTTCACCCTGGTTTTTCTCGGAAATGCCAGCGAAGAAAAATTGGGGGAAATCCGGATTACTCTGCGCAAAATCAACGGCTTCGGGGAATTCGGAATCGGACTGGAAGGAACCGGAAGCTTCGGAACAATGCTCGTGTGGATAAGAATCGCGGAAGGAAAGGAAAAAATCGCGGAACTGCATTCGCGCATTTGCGGTCTCATCGGAATCCGCGGCGGGGGATTTTCTGCGCACCTCACGGTTGCGAGGAACAGGCGCGCGAACCCAAAGGAATTCGCGGAAGTCATGAAGCGAGTTTCGGCAAAGAAATTTCAGGAATCGTTCGAAGTTAAATCAGTTGAACTTATGGAATCCGTTCTTTCCACGCGGGGGCCGGAATATAAGATAATTGAATCCTTTGCGCTGTGCTGAATTTGAATAAAAAAATACCAAAAATAATCCGCGAAGTCGGCTTCGATTTCTGGTGGAGCAACAGGAAAGTGCGGAAACTGGATTATCCCCCTGAAAAAATGAATATTTCTGAACTAGAATGGCATTTTGACATTCCCTTTTGGAACACGAAAGGGGGGCGCTACGACCTTTCCCCAAATGAAGTTATGAAGTTTCCCGAAAAGCACAGGGAAGAATACGGGCGCGCAATGAAATCGGACCTGAGGCACCCGCTTGACATAATGAAAAACAAGGGCAGGTGGCTGATGCTTGACGGTCTCCACAGGCTCGTAAAATGCAAAATCTTGGGATGCAAAAAAGTCAGGGTAAGAAAAATACCGCGCTCCGGGATAAAGGGGGCACTTAAGAAATGAAATTAATCAGAGCCCGTCCGAGACCTTCTGAAGCACGCTTTCCGGCTTGAAGTAATAGTCCTGAATCGTTTTTTCCACATCGGGATTCGAGTGGATGTTCTCCTTCTGCATCCATTCCAGCACTTTCTGGCGGATCTTGATTTCCTGCATCAGCTCCTTTTTCGTTATTCCTGCTTTCTCGGAAAGCGTGTCAAGGACCCGGCTCGGAACGTCCGTCCTTTCCACATTCTCCCTTCCGGCTTTCCACTCGAAAATCGTTCCAAGCAACGCCTTTCCCTCCATTCTGCCGACTTCCGCCAGCTGGGAAACGTGCCTTACCACTCCGCGGTCCTTCGAGTAAACCTTGTTCTGGATTAATATGAG
>JBAZPA010000180.1:0-3123 GCA_041648435.1 archaeon | reverse complement strand
AGAACAGTCGGAGACATCGACCAGGAAAAAGCAGCCGAGTATGTTCGGCGACAAGCCGAACAAACCAAACTCAACGACTTCCCCAATTAAGGATACCTAGCCCTTCAGGGCTAGGAGGAAGTCATTTTTCTGGCTCCGGCCCGCCCCGAACGCCTTTGCTGGATTGGTTTTATTATCATTACGGCTAAAGCAGCCTCTTTCCTGCTTGTTTGAATGCGGTTCGCTTTCAGGCGGCCTTGTTTTCGCGTTCAATTCACCGAATCAGGATAATGAAAAACGTCATTGTGGTTGACTGGGATGGCCTGAAAAACGTTTTATTTGTAGCTTCCGCCCTCCACGTAATCGCGCTTGCATTTCTCGGAGCAGAACGACTGGAAGAAAAGATAGCTTCCGTCGTTGTCCATTTCCCTTCCGCATTCCATGCAGTGCTTCACGGCATCGCCTTTCTTCGGGTTCCTCGCGTAACCGCCCGATTTGCGGATGTAATAACTCAGGTCCATTTTTCCACTTCCCCTTTCCCGGCTTTCGACAGGCAATCATAATAGCATGCTTAATCTGAATATAAATCTTTTTTTGGCGGAGCCGTATAAAAACCCCTTTTTTGCCAAAAAAGCCATGCGTTTATGCGGCTTGTTTTGTTTCCTAATGTTGGCCGCCAAAAAAGTTAGCTTTCCTTAAGGGGAAATTTTTTTATAGTTGTTAGGGGTCTTATTAGTCGGGTAAATTATCACCCCGAATTCTCTAGTGGAGACAAAAGGCAAGGGGGGAGAGTCATATCATCCCGCTCGGGATGATTCCCTGATTTTCCCCTTCTTTTTCACTGCCTTGGAGCAAGGCGTCTTTTCAGCGGCAACGCCAATAAGCCGCGGCAGGATATGCTTAAATATATAGCCGGCTATATTATTGCCATGGCGACATTGAGCGCGGACGTGACGGCGCAGATGCAGAAGTGGATTGACAGCAAGGTCAAGGCCGGATTATACAAGAGCCGCAGCGAGGTAGTCCGCGAACTATTGAGGGAGAAAATGGAAGAAGCGAATTACCCAAAAATGCCCCTGTCCGCGAAAACCCTGAAAAAGGTCTGGGACGACAATTCGGACAAAATCTGGGAAAGTTATCTGTGATTTTTATGAACCAGCTCAGCGTCGCTCTCGCGAGGTTTTATTACACCAACCAGATAGATTACAAAATCAGGCCGGCCCTTATAATATCCAATGAAAAGTTCAACAAGACGCACAATTTCGTGTGGGCCTGCCCGATTACGACGAAAAGCTCGCTGCCCGAATTCGAGTTGGAGATTCCCGCCCCGGAATTTTCCGGAAACCTCAATGCGAAAAGCTACATCAGGACAGATACAATCGCGTCTATGGAAACGGAGTTGTTCCTGAAAGAAATCGGGAAAATAAGCGCCAAGCTTTTCGAAAAAGTCAAAATCGGGTTAAGCAAAAACCTCTGATATTATGCCGTGGCGAACACAGCCAGTGGTGAAAACATGAAAAAAACAGTCAAGTGCGTCTTCTGCAAAGGAACTGCGGAATTGAAGTTCGAGGACCTGAACTTTTTTGACGGAAAGATAATTGTCAGGGCCCAGCCTTATTACGCCTGCAAAAAATGCAAAAAAGAATTCGTGACTCACGAGCAGATGCTCCAGACGGAAAAGGAACTCAGGGCAGGCGCACCATAAGGCTGAAGCTTCAGGGCTGAAGCAAGCTCATTCCCATTCCAGCTTCCAGCCCGCCTTCAATCCCTTCGCCTTTCCCGCGGGCAGTTCAATGAGCCACTTCGCGGGTTTCCGCGGGGTGAAATTCAGCCGCCACGGTTTCAGGCGGGCAATTTCGTTTATGCGTTTCTGCGCATCCAAATAAATAATGTCAATCGGAAAGAAGACGAACATCATGTGCACCGAAGCTCCGGTGCGGGTTTCGAACGGCAGGCGGAATATCAGGCAGTAATCGAAATTCCGCTTTTGCTCGAACATGAGCCCCTTCGCCTGCTCCGCGAAGGAAATCGCGTGCCTCACTTTCCGCGCAATGATTTTTTTGCGTTTTCCCCCGGCAACGAAAAGCAATCGGTTCACTTCCTCTTTTTTTCGGGCCGTTCTTCAACCGCCTCGATTCGCGGCACCTCTATTCCTTCAAGGAAATCGCACACCATCTGGGGTTTATTCCGCGCGTTGCGCAGGAATTCCTGCCTTTCCGCCGCGAATCCGCCAAGGGGTTTCACCGCGCTCCGCATTTCCGCGAGCGCGGAAAGCAATTCAAGCTTCCTTTTGGCGCGGGTAAAAATTATTTTTTCGTGGCTTTCGGAGCGCGGCTTCAATTTCGTGCGCCCCGCATTTTCCGTTGCCTTTTTTCCGGCCGCCTTTTCGGTTTTTCCCCTGCCTTTCCCGCTTTTCGTTTTTTTCATCCGATTCACTGATTCACTTTTTGTTTTTTTGCCTTAATCTTCCTTTCCTTTCCATGAACGATTCGAGTTTTGTCCTAACGGGCTTTCATTGCGGAGCCGGAAAGAAAATGAAAACAATTTTAAAGCACTAACGCCATATCTTTTCTTTGTTGGTGGGTCAATGGCATTGAAATCGATCGCTTTCATTCCCGACGGCAACAGGCGCTACGCCCTCAAGGCGGGAATAGGGCTCGCGGAAGCATATAAGCTCGGCACGGAAAAGGCGTGGTCCATGATTGACTGGCTCGAGGATTACCCTTCGATAAAGGCGGGAACGTTTTACACGCTTTCGTACGAGAACCTCCACCGCACCAGAACCGAGCTCGGCGCGCTCTTCAAAATATTCGGAAAGGAGCTGGACAAAGTTTTCCTTAACCCGATTTTCGAGAGGAACGGAATCCGCCTGAAATTCATCGGAAGAACCAACCTGCTTCCCAAGGGGCTTCAGCAGAAACTAAAAAAGGCGGAGGATTTCACGGAGGATTTCCGCAGGCGCACGATAAACCTCGCGATAGGATACAACGGCCAGGTTGAAATCCTCGACGCGGTGAAAAAGCTTTTGCAGAAAAACGAGGAGGGAAAGCTCAGGGCGAAGGACCTTACTCCGGAGGGATTCCACGATTACCTTTACGCCGACACGCCGGACCCCGATTTGATTGTGCGCACTTCGGGCACCCA
>JBAZPA010000179.1:0-3132 GCA_041648435.1 archaeon | reverse complement strand
GAAACGCTGAAAGGGATTCGCTGTCACGTTCTCGACGTATTGCCGAAAGAATCGGATAAAAAGGAACCGGAAATTTCACTCTGGGTCAATTCCAAACGCTGGACGATCGATCGCGTCGTTCTGGGAATGAAAGAGGTCGGAAGTTCGGAGATCAATCTGCACTATCGGCAGGTCGAAGGAAAATGGTTGCCGGATTCGACGGTCGTGACGCTGAATTATGAAAAAGGGATTCCAAAGATCAATAGACCGAGCATCGAAAGGCCAATCGACGATCCGGATGTTCTACGTCTCAACGGCGAGCGGTTGTCCGGAACGGTTAAACTTATTTTCTCCGACATCGTCATCAACTCCGGCCTCGACGATTCCTTTTTTGAGACGGAAGAAAAGTAATTATTCAAATTTTCCGCATCAACCTTTCAATGCGTTGCATTTAAATTTCTAAAGTGTTAATATTCGGGCAGAATGATTGATAATTTTTTGTATATGTGAAATGGAGATGACACATCAAATGATAGAGTATGACAAAATATACCATGCAGATGCGTTTGAAATGCTTCCTAAGATTGCCGATAATAGCATAGATTTGATTGTTTGTGATGGACCTTATGGGGTAACCACTAATGATTGGGACAAAATCACCAACATTCAGGAATTCAATCTTAAACTGATTAAAATTTTTACTGCCAAATTAAAAGATGGTGGGGCTCTGTACCTTTTTGGCAAGCCTGATTGTATCGACTTCATTAATTATCGTCTATTCCTCAATCTACGATCTAAAATAGTCTGGTATCAACCGAGTCGTTTGGCGCAAGGCAGACTAAACTATACCAACAATTATGACATTATCTGCTACTTCGTCAAGGGCGAGAGACCTAAAACATACAACCTAGACGCTATCCGTGTGGCTCAGCTCGTTGAACTTGAGCACCGACTTCGTTGCGAACGTGTACCTTCAGTTATGAATGGTAAATATGGTAAGACTAAATTCAACGGAGATGGCAAGAATCCTGGGGATGTATGGGGCGATATTAAACAATTGACTTATAAGTCAAAAGAACTCGTCAATAGAAATGTACTTAACACAATACAGAAACCAGAATTATTGATTGAGCGACTGGTCAAAGCAAGTTCTATTGAAGGAGATATTGTATTAGACCCATTCGCAGGAGTTGGTACATGCCCAGTCGTTTGCAAGAAACTAAACCGACATTTCATCGGAATAGAAAAAGATTGTCAGCTAGTAGAGGAATCTAACGCAAGATTGACAGAAATTGAGAAAAATTTAGCAGGGAAGTTATTTCGATATGGCGAATGAAATATACAGAAAAATCATAGAACTCGTTCTAAAGGCTGCTTCGTTGGCACGGTCTGTTGGTATCAGCAACTTACTTCAACCGGGTTTAGTAAAAGAGATGATTATCGCCGAAATACTTGGACATGATCTAATACACTCAAAACGCGATGCAGATGCACATGCACCAGACAATCCCAATGAAAAGTACGAGTATCTTTCTTGCAAAGAAGGGGGCACGGGTCAATTTGATCGTATGTTTAAGGAACCTGCTGACAAACGCACCGAATCACTTAGCCGCATAACAAGAAATACAAAGATATATTTTGCTGTGTTCTATAAATCAAACCAAACAAAGTGCAAAGTAATTTATGAAATCGATCCAGACGTTGTGCTTGAGGAGACAGAACGGCAGCTAAATAGAAGCCGTAACGCTATTTCTCATGTCGGATTCTCTGAAGATTGGGCAATCAATAATGGTAAAATCGTTTATAAAGATAAAACATTTACCAACAGTCAGGCCTAGTGGACAGGTTTCAGTCACTACAAATTTATTGTTTGGCGCCCTAAAGACATCAACAATCCAACGATACGGAAGAACTGATATGACACAAGTTGAATTGACCATCTTAGGAATCATGGCAGAAGGCGAAAATCATGCTTACAACATCGAAAAGATCATCGAGCAACGCGGTTTGCGAAAACGTCTGAGCATCGGCTTCTCGACGATTTATACAGCACTCAAAAAATTGGAAAAAGAATATTTATTGGAAAGCCGGTTCGACACCCAACAAAACCTTCACGGCAAACGCACATTTTCCGTCACGTCTCTTGGCAAACGAACATTTACTCAGGAACTGATGAAGGCGCTTTCCGTTCCAAAACACGCCGAATCGGCGTTTGAAATCGCGCTATGCTTTGCCCATCTGTTCAGCCGCGCGGAATTGAAAGAATCGCTCTCACTGTACGACGCCGAGTTGAGTCGGCAGATTCAGATCAAGGTTCGCGAACTCACCGACTGCAACCTGAACGAAACGGTCAAACGCGGACTGTTGACTCGTCCGTTAATGCTGATTCAGGCCGAACGCAAATGGATTCGCGAATTCATGGGATTGTTGTAAACAAACATCAACGGAGTTTTCTATGAACGATTGGATTCAATATCTGTCATCAACTCCGGCCTCGACGATTCCTTTTTTGAGACGGAAGAAAAGTAATTATTCAAATTTTCCGCTTCAACCTTTCAATGCGTTGCATTTAAATTTCTAAAGTGTTAATATTCGGGCAGAATGATTGAAATTTCATTGAGTAACGTCGCATCGAATCAACAACCGGAACAGAGGGACGAACCGATATGACGCATCTGGAATTGATCCTTTTGGGAATCGTGGCAGAGGGCGAAAATCATGCCTATAACATCGAAAAGATTATCGAGCAACGCGGACTGCGGGAGCGACTGAGTATCGGTTTTTCGACTATTTACGCCGCGCTTAAGAAATTAGAAAAGGAATACTTGGTGGAAAGCCGGTACGACGCCCAGAAAAACCTTCCCGGCAAACGCATCTTTTCCGCCACGCTTCTTGGCAAACGGACTTTTACTCAGGAAATGATGAAGGCGCTTTCGGTTCCGCAACGCACTGAATCGGCATTTGAAGCCGCGCTGTGCTTTGCCCATTTGCTCAGCCGCGCGGAATTGAAGGAATCGCTCTCGCTATACGACGCCGAATTGAGTCGGCAGATTCAGATCAAGGTTCGCGAACTCACCGACTGCAACCTGAACGAAACGGTCAAACGCGGACTGTTGACCCGCCCGCTGGCACTGATTCAGGCAGAACGCAAAT
>JBAZPA010000178.1:0-3145 GCA_041648435.1 archaeon | reverse complement strand
AACGCCTTTCCAAAAGAAAAGCAGGTTGCGAAAAGAATAACTTCGCTTCGCGAAGTTCAAAGACGAAAGACTACGGGTTCCGGGGAAATGATTTCAGAGGAAGCGCTTCCTTCCGGTCTTGGAGCGTTTGAATGCCAAGCGAGCTTTAAGATCGTTGTCTTTTCCCGAATAGCGCTCTAATATGTTTGTTTTTGAAAGGGGATTGAAAGCCTTTCCGAAATGTCTGCCCAAGTATTCCTTACTTCAAAAACATTGCTGTCAACCACAATTGTAGTTATGTCAGATTCTTTGTGCGTGATGTTTGCCGCAACGCTTCCCACCACGAAAACCGCCATCAGGTCATCGCCGTAAATCTCGTGCAGTTTTCGCGAACAGCTTCGCGATTCTGAACTTTTCCCTCGAAGGGTTTTGTCTGTACATTTAACCGGAATTAATTGAGTGGGGTGGTTCTTTTAATTTTGCCCTGCCCTGCCTCACGGCTTGGAAAAAGACCCCAAAATGCAAAGGTGCGATTCAGGGCGAGATGAGCAGGACGTTGTCCCCGCGCACAATGAGCTTGTTGTACTTGGTCTTGGTTTTCCCGTCAAGCAGTTCCTCCGCGTTTTCGAGCACTACGTTCATATGAACGTCGAATGCCTGAAGGGTTCCGCGGATTGAAATTGCCTCCTTGAGGATTACCAGCACTTCTTTTCCTATTGCTTCGTTCAACAAGTCAAATGGTCTGTTCGGCATAATTCCACCAAAATCAATTTTCTCCCTTGAATTTTGAAGCCGCTTTTTACTTCGGCTTCCTCCTGAATAAGGCGATGAACTTATTAATAATGTTTTTGATTGGATTTCCCGAATGCGGTTTTTCGGATTCGGTTTGCGCCTCAATTCCCGCAATCCTTGCGGCAATGCGCTGGATTGCAACGCTTGCAGGCGAGGAAGGAACGCGAACAATCAATGGCGCGACCTTTTCCTGCATGAACGATTTCCTCACTTCCGCGTCAAACGGAATCGCGCCCATGTGCGGAACCTCAAGCATTTTCATTATGTCTTCCTTGGGTATTTCGCCTTTCTCATTGCGAACCATGTTCGTTACCACTCCGATTACCTTTATTCCGAGGCGCTGGGAAACTATTTTTGCTTTCAGCACGTCGGCAACCGCCGCGGTGTCGGGAGTCGTTATCAGCAGGACCTCATCAGCGGATGAAACCGCGGCCAAAACGTTTTTTTCGATTCCCGGCGGCAGGTCAAGCAGAACAAAGTCATAATCCGGAGAAATCTGCTTTACTACGGATTCAAGGCGCTCGGGGTCAACGCGCCTGTAATTCTCGAGGCTCAGTCCGGAGGGAATGAACTTGCTCCCTCCCGGCGCATCGTAAACCGCGTCCTTTACGTGGCTTTCCCCCAAAAGGACGTCGTGAAGCGTTATGGGCGAGGAATGCATTCCAAGCAAAAGCGAGAGGTTTGCCATTGCAACGTCCGCGTCAATCATCAGGACCTTGAAGCCGCGCTTTGCGAGGCAAATTCCAAGGTTCGCGCACAAAGTGGTCTTTCCGACTCCGCCTTTGCCTGATGCGATTGCAATTACCCTTCCCATCCAATCACTTCTTTTCCGAACCGTTTTTCCTTTCCAAAAAATTAACCTTTTGTAGCTTAAATTCGTTACGCGATCGGAATTTCGTGCTCCTCAATGAATTTTTCGACTTCCCTCGCCAAGGCTCTCAATTCCACTCCGGAAAGGTTGTTGCCCGCCTTCACGATGTAAATCCTGTCCGCGTAATGGAAAAGCATCTGCCAGCCGTCCTGCTTTATGAGGATTACCTTGGAATTCGGGAGCTCGCTTCGAACGTAATTGAACAATGCGGTTCCTATCAGGGCGTCGTGCGAGCCATCGCCGGTAGTGCTTCCGAGGAGGCTTCCGTCCAATTTGCTTACTATTATGCTGTCCACGATGTGCTTCTTTTTCATTGCCCTCAGCATTTTGTTGAGGTCATTCGTGCGGGTTTCCTGTTCGCGCCTTGAAAAGAGCTGCTCGATAAAGCGCACCTGCTCCGCGGGAAGCGCCGTGTCGTCCAATGCAAGCACTTTCGTCGCGAGCCTTTTGACCGCGATTCCCAAGGAAAAACCCATTTTCATCGCCAAAAAACAAATTCAAGATTTGACAATTCTTTGCGGAATTGCTTTTTTAGTTCCAATTTCATTTGAGTTCCGAGAGCCCGAGTTTTTTCATTACGTCGTACTTTGAGGGCTGGCTTTTCAGGACCTCCGAAAGAACCTTCTCGGCATACGAGCTCGAGTAAGTGCTAACTGCCAGCGCATTAATATCCTTTGCGGCGTAGTTTTTCGAAACCCTTGCCTTGTCGTTGAAAGCGAGAACCAGGTCAATCTGCTGGTTCCCCAATGCGACTATGTCCGAAGAATTGTTTTTTGCGCCTGCCGCATTGAATGCCTGCGGAACCGCAAAGTTCCCGAGAACGAGAATGTTGTACTTCATGTACTCGTGGAATGCCGCGGCAATGCTTCCCGACCTGAAAACCAATGCGGAGTCCTCGATTCCGTCATAGCCCTCGATTGTTATTGCAATGTAGCCCGAAAACTTCTCGTTCATGAGCGCAAGGACTTTGGGGAGAAAGGCGCCCGGCTCAAAGCTTATTCCCTGCTCAATCATCACGCCTACGGGCAGATTCAAATGGTTCACCTTTACCTTTTTTTGAGCACGACAACGTGGTCCGCGGTGTTCTTCAGCGCTGCGGCGCTCGCCTCTTCCGCAAGGCACACCACCGTGTCCTTTCCGTAGCGCTTCGCCTTAATCAGCGCGGGCAAAAAGTCCGAGTCGCGCGTCACGAAAACAATCACGTCAATGTTCGGGTTGAAAATGCACTCCGTTGCCTCGACAGCCATTGCCACGTCGGTGTCGCCAACCGTAATTATGCTTTCGAATCCCTGATTCACCACAGCCTCAACGAGCTTGTTCGAGGCGTACTGGTTGAGGAAAACCTTGCCGATTTTTATTGTTCCGAAGCCCGTTACAACGCGCTTTATTTCCTCCAAATCAATGTCCAGTTCCTTTCGCAGGATGTTGGGGCCGTCCACGAATACGGCAACGGATTTCTGCTCGCGCTTTGCGGGCTTCTTATGGAGCGCGGTTCCTATTCCC
>JBAZPA010000177.1:0-3173 GCA_041648435.1 archaeon | reverse complement strand
CTGGTTGCTTTCCCCAACTCACTCAAATATGATGGCGGTCAAAAGATCTTCAGTAAATTCCTTTCACTGCCCCCTCTGCTCCCCGAAATCCTTCACGTTGTCGTTCAGCAGGTTCTTCCTCTTCAAATGGAATCCCTGCGTGGGAAGGTAGCGCCACGTGACGTCCGCCTTGATGGGCTGGAAGTCCCACAATTTGACCACGATCAGGTCGTTCTGCCTTATCCAGACGCGCTTCCTCATTTTTCCGGGAATCCTGCATATCCTTTCGATTCCGTCCTCGCACCTCGCCTTTATTTTGTCGCTTCCGAGCATCTGCATGCACACCGCGAACTGCTCACCCTCCTTCCTATAGGGAAGCCTTATTTTCGCGAACACTTCCTCTTCGCTCAGCCCCAAATTGGGGTTCGGGCGGGGCTTTCTCCTGAATTCCAAAAAATCACTCCTTTTTTCTCCAAAAACAATTTTTCACACGAAGTAAAGCTGGCAGTGCGGAACCTTTCCCAGCATCACCACGTTCCCCTTTTCCGCGAAACCGCTTTTCAATGCTATTTCAACTGACTTCTTTCCCATCAAATTCGCGGAGTCCGCCTCGGAAAGCAATTCAATCAATTTCTTTTCGCTCGCCTTTTCCCCCTTATAGAATTCCTCTCTCACATTTATCTTGGTTTCCCCGAATTCCAGCTCCTTTCCCGCGATTTCCTCGTCGCAGCACGCCAGTATCCTGGAGCCCTGCCTTTCGTGCAGTTTGAAGTAGACCGTTTTGCATCGCCTCAAAGCTTTTTCACGGGGCTCATTGCGCCGCACGCCTCGCAGCGCATCATCCGCACCCCTTGCTGTTCTATGATTTTCGTGTCTGGCTTCTTGCATTCCCTGCACTGCACGAAGCTGCGGTAATAATTCTGGAACAAGTCGTTTACCTGCTTTTCCCCGAACCTCGCGTTCAGGACCAGGCGCCCGCCTTCGACGTTCGCGCTGGTCGCGATTTCCTTTGCGATGAACTTGAAAAGGTGCTCCTGCGGCCTGTTCATCGCTTTAAGTATCTGCGCGTAATTCTTGACAATCGTCTTCGTTCCTTCAATGAAGCTTTCCGCCCTCGGCAATTCAAAGCGCTCCTTTTTCAGCGCCTCCGAGGGTATTTTCGCGTACGCATTTTCAAGCATTTCAGAGTAATCCTTCAATGTTTTCCCTTCCCTCATTCAACGAAATTCTTTTCTACTTCCACTTTCTTTCCGCGCGTCTTCTTTTCCTTTGATTTTTCGATTTTTTCGCTTTCCCTTTTCCTGTTCGCCTGCATGAGGCTCATCGCGTTCTCAAGCCGCTGCACCAATTCCTCCTGCACGCTAATCCTTTTAATGCTATCAGGAACCAAGAAAATTTCATTGTCCTTTTCGCGCGGTTTTCCGAGCACGCGCACGATATCCCCGACGGAAAAACCCGAAAGCATTTCCACCTTTTCAAGGAAGGCGCGCACGGAAATCGTCTCGGTGAAATCGTCCAGTGTGAGCTCGCAGAACTTCTTGTTTTCGCTTTCATAGCGGTGCACCACCACGCCCCACGCCATTACCTTTCCCGCAATAATTCCGGAGCGCGAGACGAGCCGGAAGGGCTCGTACTTTTCGGCTGTTTCCTCGATTTTTCCGCGCACTATTTCAATCAGCGGAAGCCTTGCCGCGGGATTTTTTGCCATCAGAACCCCGCCAGTTTCGCAATCCCGAAAACTATTATCATCGCGATTGCCTGCAATGGGAGTGCGGGCAATGCCTTTTCTTTGTGCCTCGAGCCGTATTCAAGCGTGGCAATAAGGCCCGCAAGCGAGGCCAGAAGCACCAATGCCGGAGCCACAAAGTAATTCGGGAAAGGCATTGAAATCTTCGAGGATGCGAGAACCGCGGTAGCGAAAGCCAATGGCACAACCAAATCCCCCGTTCCCATTTCGAATTTGTGCTCCTTCGTGGGCATTGCAATCGTGAATGACAGGTTGCGCTTTGTTATCGCCTTCGCCAGGGCAACCATGTGCTTTGTCCTGAAAACAGCGATGTAATCGTAAACCGCGAGCAATGCCATGAAAACTATGACTGGAATTATTCCGAGGCTTACCCCTATCAAAGCCCCCGCTCCCGCAGCCGCGAGAACCGATGCGAGATTCCTCAGCCGGATGCTTTCGCGTTTCACGTTCCTTGCGATTACCAGAATTGCGGCGAGGCCCAAGGCAAACGCGTCAGGAAGCGCGGTGGAAAAAACCAATGCGCTTGTCCCAAAAATTGCCAGCGCTTCAATCACCTTGAACAAAACGAAAAGCCTTTTGCCCCTCAGCAAACGGATTAGTATCAGCAATGCGACGGTGAAAACCAGAATGTAGGCGAACAACCCGAAGCTGTTCTCTATTCCGTTCGCGTTTTCCGAGACTATCGTGGCCTTTATGTTTTCCCTCGCAAGGAAATCAGCGGTCCAGAGGCCGAGCAATTGCACTGCGAGGAAAACCGCAATCAGCTGGAACAGCAATTCCTTTTTCATGAAGGAAATAACGGCGATTGCCTTTAAAAAATCGGGGCTTGCAATTTATTCCGCAATCACTTCCCGGCTTCCTTTGCTTCCGCTTTCTGGAGCATTCCCGCGAGCAGAATCGCGATTATCACGTTGGAAACCAGGTGGAACAATGAGAAGGGCGCGGCGCTGATGAATGCCGCAGGGTCCAAAAAGATTCCCACGTTTTCGCCGTAAAACGCCGTAACGATTATTTCAAAGAAAATCGTGCTGTAAATCATTATCCAAACGAACTTGGAGGTCGAAACATTTTTGCCAAAGTAATTCCACCCTACCCACAATGCGGGAATTCCGACTCCTATTGCCTGCATTATGGTCCAGGGGCCGTTGCTCATCAGCAATGTGTTCGAGACAAGGTAGCCGAGGACTCCGACTCCGAGGCCGTACCATGGTCCGAGCTTTATCGCGGCAAGCAAAGCCAGCCCCGTAATCGGCTCAACGGAAGGCAAAAAGTTTACGAGCTTCAATGCAAACCTTATTCCCGCGGCCGCAATCAGGTAAATGAAGAATGCCTCGAATTTCCGCGAATCCTTTTTTTCTTCGGCCATCGGTTTCACTTTCTGTCAGCGGGCTTTACCGCGCCCAGCCTCGGCTCGTAAATTTCCCCGCGCTTCTTCAGTTCGGAAATG
>JBAZPA010000176.1:0-3179 GCA_041648435.1 archaeon | reverse complement strand
GGAAAGGCGAAGAAACAGCCCTCCGAGGCGAAGGCGGCCTTCATTGCTACTTACATAATAGTTTTCATTCTCCTCCTGCTGGCGTACTCGCTCCCCTACCTTGCGGCGCAGGATTCAATCGCTGCCGGCAATGCGCTTCCCGACGAACTGAAGCCAACCGCGCAGGACTTCGCAATCACTTCAGGCGTCCAGCTCGCGAAGCTCCTTCTGGTTTCCCTCGCGTTTTCCATAATTCTTTTGCCGTTTGAGTTCGTCGGAATGTGGGTTTTCGAGAAACTGCACCTCGCAAAAAAGGCAAACAAATTCGTTTCGGTTTTCGTTGCGTGCTTTGCCATGGCGCTTGCCGGCCTGATAATGCTTCTCGCACTGCCCTGGCTGCTTTCGGGAGTGATTTATCTTGTGTACTTTGCGTGAGGCCTTGGCCGGAAAGGGACGGGGCGTTGGGAAGTAATAAAAAACCTGAATGAGCAATTCTCTTTGGTGAGCGTTTGGCAATTGAAAAAAAAGGGGTTATTGCAAGAAGCCTTTGCATTGGCTTTGTCATTGCGATAATTCTCAACACGCAGTTTGCCTTCGCGCTTTCCTATTCCAACAGCCTTCCCCCCTCGGATGCGGTCCGGCAGCAGCCGCAGGCACAGGGCCAAGGCGCGGTCTGGGTTTACGAAAACAGTCCCCTTGAAATGCTCTCGCAGGCTTACCTCGCGGACGCGATTGTTCCGGCGCAGGATGCTTTGGCTTTCGATTCCGCCGCGCCCAATGCAACAAACATCCAGGAAACAACGGCCTCGTTCTCGTGCTCCACGAAAAGCCTCACCCCGCAGGAAATCCAGTTGCTCAAAAGCGAGGTGAACGACAAGGGAGTGAAAATGCAGAAAATCGATTCGGGAACCCCCGCTGACAAGGAAAGGCCTTCCCTCCAGCAGGGCAAAATAATTCTTACTGATGACAAGGAAACCGTTGCAATAAAGGAGCAATTGCCCTCTAAGGAAGTGGCGCCGGTTGACTTCTCGGCATTCCTGAACCAGCACGTGAAAGGCGCCTTCAAATTCGGCCTCAAGCTTGACGACACTTTGCGGATTGCGCGCTGCAACAACATTTCCCCGAAATCCTGCGCCGTGGACGGCGGAAACCTCAAGTGGCGCAATTCGGGCGAGGGAATAAGCTCGGATTTTGGGAACGTGTGGAAGGACCTCGGCGGAATATTCGACGGAAACAAATTCGTGGAGGGAATGACTGCCGAGGAGCTCGAAACCCTCAAGGTGCGCGCCGAGCAGCAGGACAAGAACAGCTTCGAGTACGTGGACGCGAAGAGGATTCCCGGAAACCCCGTCAAGAATTACATCAAGGCGGATTTCTTCAGCGCGAAAATGATGACGAACTGCGTTGACAACAAGTGCGCAATAAACACTTATTCCCTGTTCGACAAGATGTTCAACTCCTATTTCAGCGCGAACATGGTGATGAGCACTTTCGGCCCCACGCTTTACGGCAGCACGAAAAAACTGTTCGGCTGGTTCAGCAGGCGCGGAGTGGACCTGAGCGTCGTGGTCCCGAAGCCGCTGAAAAGCGTTTTCACGAACCTGAAGGAAAAATTCCAGACCGCTTCATACAGCTCCAAAATCGGCAAGGCCAGCCTTCTTTCCTCTCCCGCGGATTTGTACGGAACCGCGCGCATTGCAAGGGCTATGACAAACATAAACAAGTATGACTTCAAGGAAGCCTTCCATGCCCCGCTTTTTCCAAGGGACCTCAAAATCTTGGGCAGCGGTTCGTACAACGGCTGGCTCCAAAGCAAGGATACCCAGGCGTTCCTCGAAAGCCTTGCAAAGGATCCCGTTCGGAAAAAGGCGTTCTACGACGTGGTAACGGATTTCAAAGGATACTTTGACACAGTAAAAACAGTTAAGACCGCGGAATTCAGCAAGGCATTCGGAAAAGGCGCCCCGGTTGAAAAGTACCTCAGGAGCCAGGGGCTCTCGTCTTCCTCTCCTAACGAGGACATTCTCAGGGCGCTTTCCAGCGGAACCCCCGAAGCGAGAGCCGCAAGCACGGCATTGCGCGAGTACGGCCAGAACACCACAAAAATAATAAAGGACGTTGACGAGTACACATCAATGGATTTGGGGGAATACATCCAGACCAACCAGGAATTCGGCTTGTCGAAAATGGCTGTGCGCAACTCGGAAACCGGGGAATTCGTGCACATGCCCTCGAACGTGCGATTGTTCAGGGAAAACCTTGAGAACGTGTACGCTGAAACCGGAACTTTCGCAAAAGCGGGAGGCGCCAGCGCCGGCCAAAACGTTGCAAAGCTTGAAACCGATGCCGCGGGAAGCCTGAAACTGTTCAAGGTGAATCCCGCGGGAACCTACATCCGCGACATTTCGCCCGCGGACCTTGAAATCGCTGTAACTCAGGGAAAATACGCCACCACATTCGCGAAGCTCGACACCGGAGAACTGGTTCCCTTGAATGCATCGAGCCTTTCCACAATCAAGGCGGGAACAACCGGAAACGTGAAATTGTACGACGCGGGCTGGGTTGACGCCGGAGTTCTCACGCCGGAAGACTTTTCCCTGCGCTTGGTTGACAGAATGGATTATTACCTCGGAAAGCCGAGCTCGAATCTTTCCCAGCTCAAGGGTACTTTGATTGAGCGCGGTTACGTCGCGAGGCGCTACGCCTCGGTTTTGGACAAGGCGATGGCTGACGAGCAGTCCCTCATAAAGAGTTATTTCAGCGTGAAGGGCGGACTAAAGTGGACGCTTTATCCTTTCGTTTACTGGGAGGCCAAGCGCGGAGGCTATGACATTGCTTCGCTCGCCGGAATTCAGGACTTCACGCAGTTTTCCGCTTACGAGCTTCCCGACAGCTGGTCGAATATCGCGTATTCCACCAAAGGCCAGCCGATTTACAACGACGCGATGATTGATTTCTTCGCGAACGAGGGCTCGGACCAGGGGGACCTTTTCGTTCAGGTGCTGAACCTCGGAATATGGAAGCAGGCCGTGGAAAAGGTCGCGGGAATCTGGCCCGCCGCGCAGCAGGGAATAGACAAGTTCACGGGAGAAAACGCGAGAAGCAAAGTCGAGGACATTGCGGTTTACGTTTCGGGCCCCCAGAAGTGCGACAACTGCGACGTGGTCCTGTCCTCGGACAAGGAGTTCAGCGTATTCAAT
>JBAZPA010000175.1:0-3183 GCA_041648435.1 archaeon | reverse complement strand
CAACACATTAAGTCAAATCGAGTAAGAAAGTTCAAATCGAAAAATCGATATATGCGTATTAACCACATGATTATCAGCAATATATCACCTTATAAATATTTCTTAACGGGACAGCAGTGATAAATAATGATCTTTTATAGGAAGATTAATATTAAACCAAAGGGAGGATTACCATGTTGAAAAGACTGTCTTTTGCGATGTTTCTGGGATTTGCTTTTTTCACATTCTTTACTTGTGAAAATAATCCCACTGAAAGCTCTGGAAAAGTGCCGGAATTAGCCACCTCGGAAGTCACTGATATTCAGCCAACATCGGCTACCTGTGGCGGCACCATCTCCTCGGATGGCGGCTCAACGATCACAGCGAAGGGCGTATGCTGGAGCACCGGTCAAACCCCAAAAGTATCCGACAACAAAACCAGCGACGGCACCGGAGCCGGTAGCTTTACGAGTGAAATGACCGGATTAAGGGGTGGAACAACCTATTATGTGCGCGCTTACGCCACGAACGGAGACGGTACAGGTTACGGAAGCGCGATGTCTTTTAAGACCGATGATCCCATAGAGCCTGACGTAAGTACAGCAGAAGTCAGCGAGATAACGTCAACGACTGCTAAATGCGGCGGCACAGTTACCTCGGATGGCGGTTCAGCGGTCACCTCACGTGGCGTATGCTGGAGCACCGATCAAAATCCGACAGTGTCTGATAGTAAAACAACCAACGGCACCGGAACCGGTAGCTTTACGAGTGAAATTACCGGATTAACAGCCGGAACCACCTATTATGTGCGTGCTTATGCTACCAATAGCGCCGGCACGGGTTACGGAAGCGCCATGCCATTTGGATTTTATATACATGAAACAGGAACAGTTATAGATATAGACGGCAATACGTATCAAACCGTGAAGATTGGCAATCAGTGGTGGATGGCAGAAAACCTTAAAGTAACCCATTACCGCAATGGCGAAGCGATACCCAATGTGACCGACAATACCGCATGGTCTAACCTGACTACCGGCGCTTATTGCAATTATGAAAATAATTCAACAAATGTTGACACCTATGGTCGGCTGTACAACTGGTACGCGGTAGATGATAGCCGCAACATTGCTCCTACCGGCTGGCATGTGCCAACTGATGCGGAGTGGCAAACATTGGTTGATTATCTGGGTGGTGAAAGCGTAGCCGGCGGCAAAATGAAAGAAACCGGAACGACGCATTGGAGAAGTCCCAATACGGGCGCCACCAACGAAAGCGGCTTTTCGGCGTTGCCCGGCGGTTACCGTCACAACGATGGTACGTACAACCACGTTGGCTACGACGGTCACTGGTGGTCGGCTACTGAGGACGGTAGTAACAGCGCTAGGCACCGGACCCTGTATTACAATCATTCAGACGTCTACTGCCTCTCCTACTTTAAGCGGGCTGGATTTTCGCTCCGTTGCGTGAGGGATTAGCCTATTTGACTATTTGCTATTATGGAGTGTTCCAACCGCGTTGGAACTCGTCGTCGCAGACGACGGAGTTCGCGCCACGCTTTCGCTCCGCTCAAACGACGGGCTGTGGAGTGCGGCAACCGCGTTGCCGCTTTCTGAGCCCTGCGAAGAAATTGATTCTTTCTGCGAACTTCGTTCGCAAGCATTAACGCGGTTAATGCACTCCATAGTTACAGCAGATTGATAAGTCGAAGGTTAAAACAAGTAGAGAGATTCGGCGTCAGATTTGAGAATCTGACGCAACGGGTTAAAACTTTTAAACGTGTCATTCTGAACGAGTCATTTTTAGTGGCGAGTGAAGAATCGCCTATGTCTACCGGTAAGACCCGGACGACCGAAGGATGACAAGATCAGGATACGTTCCGTCAGGTCCTCAGACCTGACGAACAATCAGTACAGGTAAAAAGATGGGACTGCGTTTTAAAATAGACCATGAAGAAGCAACCTATTTTATCACGACGACCGTAGTCGATTTCCAACCGGTGCTGACTCAACCCGGAATACCGGAAATCCTTTATGATAGTTTTGAGTTTTATCGGAAAAAATATGCATTTGGACTCAACGCTTATGTCATTATGCCTCATCATATTCATTTGATCCTGCATTTAAATGCCGAAACGAGTATTTCCGATGTCATGCGTGATTTGAAGAAATACACGTCGGTGCGAATACATAAATGCTTAGAGGATCTGAATTCACCATTTCTGGAGAGATTTTTAACTAAGGGCAAACGAGCCGGACAGGAATTTAAATTATGGATGAACCGCAGTGATAAGGTGATTATGGTATCGGGTAAAATATTATCGACAAAACTGAATTATATTCATGACAATCCGGTGAGGGCTGGTTTGGTATTAAGGGCGGAGGACTATCCATATTCTAGCGCCGTATTTTATCTCACAGGTACTGCAGGAAAGGTGGAGATTGATGAAATTCAGTGGTAGGGCGAATTTTGGGGGATGTCCAATAAAAGAACATATTGCACCAGACCATAATATAGACTATATTTAGTCCGTATATTTGGAGATTAGAAGATGAAAACAAGTGAAGCCGTAAAACCAATCAGTTATCTTAAAGCCCACGCATCAGAAATAATCAGAGATATTACCAATAGTAATAAGACACTGGTTATCACTCAGAATGGCGAAGCAAAAGCAATTCTACAGGACATAAAAAAATACGAGCAGATTCAGGATAGTCTGGCACTTCTAAAAATACTCGCCTTAAGTAGTAAAAGTCTAAAAGATAAAGATTACAAACCCATCTCCGAATCCTTCAAGTCTATTCGCAATCGTATCTGTCAGAGCAATATCTGATGAACTACAACGTCTATATTATTTCCAATGCTGAAGAAGATGTTTTCGGTATCTATAAATTTGTTGCCATTGATGATTCAGTTCAAAAAGCCGATACATTGCTCATAAATATAGAAGAGAAAATATTTCATCTATCAGAATTGGCAAATCACGGACATACTCCACTAGAATTGGAGCAAATTGGTATCTACGAATACAGAGAGATACATTTTAAACCCTATAGAATAATCTACCAGATAATTGAATCAGATGTTTATGTTCATTGTGTTTTAGATGGACGCAGAGATTTAGAAGATCTACTTCAGGAAAGATTGTTACGATAGTAATCAACTGCTCACAATCGCATGGAAGTAACGTGATAAGCTGTTCGA
>JBAZPA010000174.1:0-3190 GCA_041648435.1 archaeon | reverse complement strand
TCTTTTAACCGCCGGAGTTTACCAAATTTTCCGCTATTTGTAAATATTGCTGTGCGTTGGTTTCCCAGGAAAAGCGCTGCGACGACTGGCTGATTGCCTGCTTGTCCCATGAATGGTTTAGCGCCTGTGTGATTTTTTCTCTGAGATCGCTTTCCGATCCGGGTTGGTGCAACATTCCGGTGATTTCCGGAATGATGATTTCCGGAATGCCTCCGACATTTGACGCGACGACCGGTTTTCCGACTGCCAGCGCTTCGAAGATAACGTTTGGCTCGCCTTCGGACAGACTTGGCAAGACCACTACATCCGACGCCGCGTACCAGAACGGCAGTTGCGAATGCGGAACGACGCCCGGCAGGAGAATTTTATCCTGAAGCGAATGTTCGGCGATGAAATCTTCGATCAGTTGGCGATCGTTACCCTGACCGATAAAGATAAGTTTTAGTTTCGGCCGGTCGATTGCCAGAAACGCCGACAATAAAAGATCGATTCCTTTATGGCGGCTCAGCGTTCCGACGAACAGCAGGATTTTTTGATCCGGTGGCAGGTTCAGCCGTATTCTTGACTCGGCTTGATCAATTGGATGAAAAAGCGTTTCATCGACACCGTTGTAAACGACGTCGATTTTTGACCCGGCAAAGGCGCGTTTCATCAACTTCGTTTTCATTGCCGCCGAAACCGTCACAAGCCGATCTGCGTTGATTAGCGTTCGACGGATGAAATGCTTTAGAATCGGCATCGAGAAGTAAAGATTGACGTCCGAGCCGCGTAGGCCGACGACGGATTTTTTACCGAACTTTTGCGCCAGCCGCACCGCCGCATATCCGCCAGGACAGCCCATTTGCCCAACGATGATGTCGAATTCGCCGACCGACTGCGCCAGATCCGATTCAACCCGACGATAAAATTGTAGCGAGCGTCGCCAGATGCGGTCGAACCAGCTGATCGTCTGTGTACGCTGAATCCAGGCAAACGGTTTGCGATTCTGCGGATAAATTTCACGGAAGCGCGCTAAACTATCTGTCTCAACCGGTTTATTTCTCTCCTGAAAAATAACCTGATAAACCGTCAGATCGCAAAATTTTGCCAGATGAAACGCCCACTGGTAAATGAAAATCCCGTGGTTCGGATTTTGCGGTGTCGGAAAAAGATCGGTGAGGACGAGGACTTTCATGAATGGATTTTTAAAGTGATTTAGCGATTGATATTTTCATAAACCTGCTCGATTCTGCGGGCGAAATTGCGGGCGTCAAATTGTTGGACAAAAGCGGCGGCGTTCGAAACCAACCGTATTTTTAATTTGGGATTCCGGATAATTTTCTTTATCGATTCCGCTATAGATTGAGCGGCCTCGGCGACCGAACCGGTAAATGCTGGCGTCCATTTGGGCGGATAAGGGAGAAATCCTGTTTGGCCGTCCTTAACGATTTCGGGAATTACACCGACATTTAATCCGACTACGGCAACACCGGCGGCCATGGCTTCGACCAGCGCCATCCCGAAGCCTTCTTCAATCTTCGACGTAAACAGAAAACAATCCAGGCAATCGTAAATCGGATCCATCGCATTTTGAAATGGTAAAATTGTGGTGTGAACACCTACGTCAAAGTGACGCTGGAGGCTAAGGTGATTGGCAATCATATTTTCGTCAGCCAGGGTCAGACCGTGCACCGGAAAATCCGCAGTAATTAAATTGGAAAGAGTAGCGTAAAAAATATCGAAACCTTTAAATTCCGCCAATCGACTGGTGTTGCCGATAATGAATCGGTTTTCCGGCAGGTTGAATTGCCGCCGAACTGCTTGGCGCCGATCTGCGTCGAGCCCAAGATTTTGTATTTCGACCGGATTGTAAACCAGTTCGATTTTCCGCATAGGCGCAAATTCACGGCTGACTAAATGCCGGTTGACGGTTTGTGAAATCGACAAAATTCTCTCCGCCAGAATTCGATTGAGCAGAAAACGCTGAAGCCGAAACGACACGCCGGTTTTAATGCGCAGGTTGTGTTTGGTATAGACGCAGTGCCGGACACCAGCTAACCGCGCGAAAAGCGTTCCGAAGAATTCCAGCGCGCCATAATGCGAATGGGCAATGTCAATGCGATGCCTGCGGATAATTTTACGTAAAGTCAGGAAGGTTCGCACGTCGCGCCATGACTTCAGGTGTAAATGATAAAGCGGAATGTTCAATTGCCGGAAATCGTCATAGAAAAAGTCGTTCACGCCGTCCGAATACATGGTGACGACGACAGGATTGAAACGTGTCCGGTCGATGTTTTTTAGCAGAAGCAGAAGCGACTTTTCCGCGCCGCCGACGTTCAGATTCCCGATAATATGCAGAATGTTGATCTTTTTCATGTCAATTTTGCGGCCTCGGTCAGCGGCATATCACGCGCCAATGTTTTATCGACGAACATCAGGTTCCAGAGTTCGAACCAGAGCAAAGCCCAGAGCCGGTGACGATGGTCGTAAATTCCCTGCTGATGCTCGTTCCAGATTTGCCGGATGAAATCGAAGTTGAAATAGCCGCGCGACTGACATCTCCGGCTGAATAAAATGGCTTCGACCGTCGGCGCATATTCGCCTATTAGCCAACGCCGGATTGGAATCTCAAAACCGCGTTTCTCGGCATAAAGCAGAGATTTCGGCAGATACTTTTCGCCGATTTTCTTGAGCAGGTATTTCGTCTGCCGTCCTCGGAATTTTATTTCCGGCGGGACGTGCGCCATGAATTCGATCAGTTCGTGATCAAGAAAAGGCGAACGGACTTCAACCGAATTGGCGGACGACGCGCGGTCAACTTTTACTAAATAATCGAACGGCAGGCGTGTTTTCAGGTCGGCATAGAAAACCTGATCGAGCGCGGATTCGTTTTTTACGCGGTCGAAAATTTCGTGAAACGGGTGGAGCGGATCGTGTTCGCCGATTTTTGCCCGGAAGCGCGGATCCCAGAGATTTTGCCGGTAGAGATGGAAGCCCATTTTGTTGTAAAAACTCCGGTACGGAAAGCCGCGAATGTATTTCATGTAATACAGCATGCGTCCCTGCAGAGTTTGACTTTCCGGGTTGACGCCGGTTTTTTCAAACAGACGGATGAATGCCGGGTGCAGGAATGCCGGAAAACGACGATTGAAAATCTGCGCGTTGAGCGGCGCAATCGACGAGGCGTACCCGCCGAACGCTTCGTCGCCAC
>JBAZPA010000173.1:0-3206 GCA_041648435.1 archaeon | reverse complement strand
GAAATTCGTCACCTATTTATCGACCGAGAAGAAAACCATCGCGCTGAAAAATGCGATTTTGAACGATTTGAAACGGCATACGTCGCTGACGGCGGACAGCCTGATCTATTTCAACGAGTCTGGAAACATGGAAGCGACGCTTTCGCCCGAAATGATTCGCAGAGATTCGACCGACAAAGAGACATTTCGCATCAAGGGAGATTTGATCAAGAGCGATGAGGACGCGGGCAATTTTCTGTCAACGGGACACGTTGTCATCCGGCAGGAAGATTTCACCGCCACCTGCGAAAGAGTGGAATATAACGACTCGACGGAATTTGCGACGCTGATCGGCAAACCGCGCGTCGTCAGTAACGATCAGGTGATCGCCGGTCAACGGATGGATTTGCGGTTCAAGAATGAGAAACTCTATTCGCTGTTCATCGACCAAAACGCCGTTGCCACATCCGATTCGTTTGCCTATTTGCCATCGACGGATACCAGCCGGGTGGTCGGCGATTCGATCGTCACACACGACGAGATCGCCGGGAAATTCATGGAAATTTACTTCAAGGATGGGAAGGCCGACTCGGTGCGCGTTTTCGGGATGGCGACCAGTTATTACAATGTCCTCGAAGACAGTATCATTCAAGGCGTCAACGAAGCCAGCGGCGACACCGTCATCATCAATTTTTCCAAAGGCAAAATGCAAACGCTTACCGTCATCGGCGGAACGGAAGGACGGTTTATACCCGACCGTACCAATCACGACGTAGATACAACGATCATTTATTCCGCCGACCGGATCGACTACTTTATGAAGAACAAAACGACCGAATTGACCGGCAAATCGAAAATCCAATCTGCCGACGTTGAACTCACGGCGGGCAGAATTTTCATCCGGTGGGACGATAATCTTCTGTATGCCGATCCGCTCAACCCAACGCTCAGCGACTCGCTGGACGATGATGTTCCGACGCTGATTCAACGCGGACGCGAGCCTTTTTCCGGCGAAAAGATGGTTTACAACATGAAAACCCAGAAAGGAAAGATCGTCGAAGGCAAAACCAAAGAGCAGGATGGATATTACTACGGCGACAATGTCACCAAGATCGGAAAAAATGTTTTCTATGTGTCCAACGGCATCTATACGACCTGTTCCCTGGTCGATACGCCGCATTACTATTTCAAGAGCCGGAAGATGAAACTGATCCAGAAGGACAAGATCATCGCCAAACCAATCGTTCTTTATATTCACGACATTCCGCTGATCGGCCTACCGTTCGGCATTTTTCCGAACAAAGGTGGACGGCGGCATTCCGGCTGGATCATGCCGACTTACGGTGACAATAAAAACGTCGGCGGATTTATCCGGGGACTCGGCTATTTCTGGACGCTCGGCGATTATGCCGACCTGAGATTGACCGGGAATTTTTATGATAAAAAAGGAGTCATCCTAAACTATCAGACACGATACGTCGTTCGGTATAAATTCGACGGTTCCATCGACGGCTCGTACACCGACGATTTCTTTTCCGATTATCCGAAAAGACGATGGGAACTCAATGTCAGCCACAACCAACCGATCAGCCAGACGATGCGGTTCACGGCGAACGGCAGGTTTGTCAGCGACGACAATTATAAGCGGAAGATCAAGACCGATCTCGACGACCGGCTCGATCAGCAACTCATCAGTAACGCGACGTTGTCCAAATCCTGGTCGGGGACGCCGTACTCGATGTCGGTGAATTTCACGCAGACGAACAATCTCCAGGCCAGAACGCTGATTCTGGCAGAACCGACAGCCGCGAACCAGAGAATATCGTACATCGACCGCTCTTTGCCCAACATCTCGCTGACCCGGACATCGAAGCAAATATTTCCATTGAAAGCCGGGCGCGATGCCAGCCAGTCGAAATGGTACAACAACATCTATTTCAACGTCAGTTCGAGACTCCGCAACACCGAGAGCATTTATTACCTGAGCAACGATTCGCTCGACTGGGAACAAATGGACTTGAAGAAATCCGCTGTCACGCACGATGTCGCTCTCAACGGTTCCCAAAAGATATTCAAGTATTTTTCAATCAGCGAAAACCTGAGTTTTGCGGAAGGATGGCTTTTCGATTATGAACAACCGGTGCTGGATTCGACGGGCGGCTACGTGATCGTTAAAAATGCGATACAGAGTGAAAAAGTCAAAGGCTTCAAAGCCAGGCACACCGGTTCGTTCTCCCTCAACGGACAAACCAAACTCTATGGCATGTTCCCGATCCGCGTTGGCAGATTGGAAGCCGTTCGGCATGTGATGACGCCGTCGATCGGCTTTTCATATCGACCGGATTTTACGAAAGAGATTTTCGGCTGGAATCCGAATTATGTTCAAACGTGGACGGATTCTACCGGTAAAATCTGGACATTCGATCCCTTCCGGAATTCGTTAATCGGCAGTACATCCTCCGGCGAACAAAGATCGGCGACGTTCAGCCTGAGCAATGTTTTTCAGGCGAAAACCCGAAAGGAAGGAAAGGAAAACAAGATCGATCTGTTTTCATTCAGTTCTTCGACGAGTTACAATTTTGCCGCCGACAGTCTGCGGTGGGTGCCGATCTCGACATCTTTCCGGACGCAGTTGACCAAAGCGCTGATCGTCAATTTCAGCGCGACGCATGATTTATATGCCTACCAAAACAACCATCGCGTCAATCAATGGAACAAAGTTGTGTACGGCGTTCCGATTCCAAGGCTCACGTCCGTAAGCGCGACGACCGGTTTTTCGCTTTCGGGAAAACGGTTCGGGAAAATCGGCGCGCCGCCTGCCCAAGAACCCGCCGACACGCTGGCGTCCGACATTCTTTCACCGAATCTCGGCAACAAGGAAATGGGTGAAGAGTCGGGCGAAAAGGCAAAGGACGGGAGTGAACTCTGGACGGCAAGTTTGAGTTTCCGGTATTCGCTTTCCAAGACAAATCCGGCTAACAAGACCGAATCGTTCTGGACAACATTGAAGGTGAAGTTGAATCTGACGCGAAAATGGAGCATCGAATATACGGCGAGCATCGACGCGTTGAAGAAAAAGATCGTCGGCCAGAATATCAGTGTTCAGCGCGACCTGCATTGCTGGCAGATGTCGTTCAGTTGGGTGCCGACCGGCTACGGCAAGCAATTTACTCTGCTCATCAATGTCAAATCGCCGACATTGCGCGACCTGAAATACGAAGAACATG
>JBAZPA010000172.1:0-3210 GCA_041648435.1 archaeon | reverse complement strand
TCCTTGAAGCCCTTTTTACTATTGGGAGCCCGTTTTTGTGCCTGCGGTTTCCCACGTGCAATGCGTAAAAGAAGATTATTATTGCGATTGAAATCAGCACGAGGAACAATGCGAACGAGCCGCCCGTGAGGCCGAAAAAGCCCGTGAGGATTCCGGTTCCCGCCGTGGTTCCGCTTGCCTTCTTTCCGCTTACATTGAATTGCACGCTTTCTTCCGCGTAATACGAGTCGGATTGCGCCCTGATTTTTGCCTCAAAGTTTTTCAGTTCAAGGTTGTCCGCCGCCTTGAGGTTTCCTATGAGCTTTGCGCTCTGCCCGGCCCCGAGTTCCCTTAAATCAAGGCTCGGAAAGTAAACGTTTGAGGGCAATCCTTCAAAGCCCACGCTTATGTTTCGCATTGTTTCGGTTGAGGGATTGTCAATCGTGACAACGATTTTCTTTTCCGCCCCCTGTGAAATATTTATGGTCTGCGGATAGGAGACAATCCTTATCGTTCCCTCGGTAATCGTTTTCGGCTTCTCGATTATCGTGAATTGCGCGGTTTTCTGGACCGAGAGCCCCGTGCTCCCCAATGTTGCCTTGATTGCCGCGCTCCTGTATCCGGTCTGGGCGCCCTGAACCGGGCTTATCCCCAAGTAAACAGCCCTTTTTTCGTAGGGTTTCATCTGCAGGACCGGGTCCGAGAGGGTTGCCTGAACGTCGTTTTGCGTTGTCGCGTTCAATGCTATTGTTTCATTGTAATCGCCGAAGTTCTGCACCTCGAAGGCGAATGTCCCGATTTTTCCCGCAACGATTTCCCTGTTCTGGTCAAGCGCGTTGAGCTTCAGGCCGTGCTCCGGAAGCACATTGAAGCACACCCTCGCCTTTTCGCCCTGGCTTATGGTCTGCACTGAAACGTCAAAGTAATAATTTCCCGCAGCGTCCCCTGAATCCGGCAGCCCCGTAAGGGTGAATTCCGAATAAGAGTTCGGGTTCAAATCAAGCCTGTCCGCGGAAAGGTTGTAATCAAACCCCCCTGTCGCGCTTATTCCAAGGCTTGCTGTTTCGCTGTTCTGGCTGTAGGCGCGGAACTTGAAGGAATCCGCCGTGTTCTTTGAGATTGAAAGGCAGTTCGTTGCCCCCAATACCGGCCCCGCGACATTCAGGGAGAAGTCCTTCTGCACCGGCGCGCACGAAACCCATGTGAAGTAAAGCTTCTTCTTTGTTATCGCGTTCGCGGTCTTCGCGGTAATGTAAAATTCCCCCTTGTCCCCGATTTTAGTTCCCTCGGGCACGCTCAGCTTTACGTCCACGCGCTTTTCCGCATTGGAAAGCAGTTCAAGGTAAGAAGGGTTCGCCCTCGGCAGGTAAGATTCCTCTTCCGGCAAAAGCAGAACGCTTGCAGTGCTTGCGGTGTTGTTGCCCACGGCAATCTTTATCGCGGCCTCCGAGTAATCGAGGCACGCCATCGAGCTCAACTGCCCGATTTGGATTTGCGCCTGCTGGTTGATGTAAACATTTATTGTTCTGGTTTCGGTTGTTCCATTGTAGTCCGCGCGCAATGTGATTGTGTAAGCGCCGTTCGGAGCGCTGATTTCGGAGTCGATTAAAAGCCCCGGAACCGTGCTTTCGTTTGCGGCCAGGGAAATGAATTTCCTGTTGTCGTTGTTCTGCGAGAACTCCGCGCTTATGTCATTCGATGATGCCATGGCGTAAAGCGCGACGTCAAGGCTTTCGTTCTGCGAGGGGTTCGAAACAGTTATTGCGAGGTTGTAGGCAGTTCCCCTTTCAAGATAGATGTTGGACTGCGCGGGAGTCAAAACCTGCGCGCCCGCCACCGCAGCCAAGGCCACGAGAATTATTCCTATTCCAACGAAAAATACATTTCTCATTTTTTCACCTTTTCCCGTTCAGTCTTTTTATGAACCTTGCCGCGAAAACCAGGACAAGGAACGCGGCAATGATGAACAAAACAACGTAAATTGCGAGGTTTCCAACGCTTCCGAAATTTATTCCTCCTGCAAGGCCGAACAATCCGGTCGCACCGGATTTCTTTCCTGCATAGTTCACGGCGAATTCCTTTTCAATTTCCCTTCCAGCGCAAACGAAAACCGCGCTTGCGTTTCCCTTGTAATCGCTTCCCGCCTTGACGTTCAATTCGGTTATTTTGGTCTCGAGGCCGCTCAAGCTGACGTTCTTGGGCAGTGAAACGCTCCAGTCTGAAGGAATTGCGTTTATCGCCTTCAATTCGTAGCTTTTCCGCTCCACGGAATTGTTTTTCGCGTTCAAGTAAACCGTTATTCCCGTTGCGGACTTCTCCGCAGAAACCGAGAAGTCAATCGTGCAGTCATCCGCCTTGAGGAAATTCATCTGGATTCCGCGCTCTGTTATCTCGCTTCCCAGTGTGAACGTAATCAGCGAGGCATAATACGTGTTCTGGAGGCCGGCCAGAGGGGTGAGCCTCAAGGTAATGTTTGCGGTTTCCCCTTTCTTCAATGAGGCCGGAAATCTTCCCAGAAACTCGTGGCTTGCGGGAGTTTTAACCTGCATTGAGAATCCTGCGTCTGAGGCCGAATCGTTCGTGACCGTGAACTGGAGCAATACCGGCTGTTCTTTGAATACAATGTAATCATTCAGGTCATTTATTGTCAGTGCGCCCGCCAACGGCAGGAACGCGAAAAGGCAAAGCGCAAGCAATGCAATGGTTTTGTATTGGCTCATTTCCTCCCTCCGAACGCTTTTGGCAACCGGCGTTCACTTATTAACTAATTCATGTGAATAACTTATATCTTTGGATTGCCGATGATATTTAAACCTTTCTCCCCTTTCTTTCTTTTCCAAAAAGAAAGAAAGTGTAAGTTTCCCAAAGAAAGAAAAGGAAAAAGCGCAGGTTTCCCAAAGAAAGAAAAGGAAAAAGCAGTCGCAAAGCGGTTCCGCTTCGGGAAAGGTTTTTTATATTCCTTTGAATTAATTTAAGGCAGGAAGTGCTGGAATGGGCCTGAAACTTATTGAGGTTTTCTCGAATCCGAGGCAGATTGTAAAGGAAGCCTTCGCGTTCCCCAACCTCAAGCTCGGCTTGGGCCTTTTGCTCGCGAACACGATAATCGCCTCGATATTCCTGATTGCGTTCTTTTCAAGCGGTTTTTCCGTCCTGAGCGCCGCGGGGCTCATAATAAAAGAAATAATAGTCTGGCTCGTTTTCGGCCTCCTGCTCGCGTTTTTCGCATTGCTC
>JBAZPA010000171.1:0-3238 GCA_041648435.1 archaeon | reverse complement strand
ACAATGGCGCGACTTTTACGCCGACCGTCATCGATATTCTCCCGACAACGCTCGGCACCGTTCCGAATGTCGCTCAGGCCGATGATGGTACGCTTTGGATCAAGTCCGCCGGCAGACAACTGATGCATAGACTCGCAGACGGAACGATCGATACGGTTGCTTCCAGCGTTGTCGCCACCGGATCTTCCAAGATCAAATACATGAAATGGAAAGATTCGGAACGAGTTTTGGTGTATTACTACAATTTCAGTACATCAACGACTTCTGAAAGAGTTGACGTCATCGATGTTACGGGCGGCGCTGCCAAAGCAGAGAAGATTGCCTTTACGCTTCCATTGGGCAATGTAGCAAATTCCAATGGCACGGGCTCGGTTGACTATACGATAGTTAACGACAGCACATTCGTCCTCTATGTCTTCGGTGCCAACAACGGTCTCGCGGCCTTCACGAACAATTCGGATTACGTACCGGACAACATCAAAGTCGCTTTTTATGGCAACACCGCGACCCTGCATGTCAATCCGTACGGAGCCGGTTATATCGCCGGAACGAATGCCTACGGTGATCTCGGCAAGTACGAGAAATTCGATCTCAAAGCCAGCGATCAGTTGTATGGTTTTAGTTATTTCTTTGCGGCGAAGACAATCGTCGGCACACCCGATACGATCGACCTCGTCGTCAGAACCGTTGGAATTCTCGGCGCACCGGATGTTTTGTTGGCTAAGATCAGCGTTTCCACAGACGTACTCGATACGGTTCTTGGTCATTTCAACGCTTTCCGTCTCCCGGGAACGATCAAACTCGCCGGGCCGGTTTTCATCGGTGTTGAATGGCCGGCTACTTGCGACGATCAGTTTGCTCTTTATGCCGACGCAAACGGCGAAGGCGAATCCGCTCACAGAGCATGGGAAAAGTACTCGGACGGCACGTTCGGTTACTTCGATCAATCCGGAACTGTGACATGGGGACTCAATGCCGACCTCTGGATCAGTACGCTTTACATCGAAGGACCCGTAGTTGGTGTCAAGAAAGAAGTGGTTATTCCAACGGAATATGCACTGTCGCAGAACTATCCGAACCCGTTCAACCCGACAACGAACATAGCGCTCTCTTTGCCGAAAGCCGCGAAAGTCTCGTTGGTCGTGTTCAACCTGATCGGTCAGGAAGTTGCGACGATTCATAAGGGTTATCTGCCGGCTGGACATTATACCTTCAACTTCAACGCCAGTAATCTGGCCAGTGGAATTTACTTCTACAGGGTTGAAGCGAATAATTTCAAGTCGCTGAAGAAGATGACCATTCTGAAATAACGCTTTTTCTGAATTCACGTGAAAGAGGCTGTCGAAAGACAGCCTCTTTCGTTTTCGGTGGAAATTGGATCGATTGGGTAGATTATGTTAAGTAGGTTAAATAGGTAGAATAGGGGAAAAGTAGTGTTCATTTCGTTTTGTCAGGTTCTCAAACCTGACGAGGAATATGTAATTAATTTTAATCAAAGAATTCCCCCAGGCTTGCCTCGGGGTTACCTTTTAGAAGGAAGAGTATGAGAAAACTTGGTGTCTCATATAAAAATATTACCAATAAGATACCCCGATGCTTGCGTCGGGGAGGTTCATTCTGTGGTTTCTGTAGAATCTGTGTCATCTGTGTTCTCCTCATCGAATTCGTGGTTCTAAAAGTTTTTTATTGACAAAATCTAAAATCCGCCGTACAATTGACTTGTTATTTGGGATATACAAGATGAGCGGTTTTCTTTAAGACTGTCAGACTCAGGCTATTGATTCACTGTTTTTTAAAATTTCTAATGAAGTAAGTATGCGTAGGTTCCTTTATCAAGTAACTTGTTTGTCGATAGACAAACTTTAAGATGGAGAAATATGCAGCATAAACATAGGTTCGCTGAAAGGAGAAGATCGAAATGACTGACACCATACCAATCGGCAAGAAACGAGGCACACGATGGCTCTTCTTTTGGGAGAACATAGTTCTACCACTAAACATCGTAAGTGGAATCATTTGGCTCATCATTGGTTTTCAACCTGTCTCGCTCATTATCCTGGCTCTCGTCCTGGCCACAATCATCGGACTCAAGAAGCGTAAATTGTGGGGCTGGTACTTGAACTTCGTTCTGTTGGTCGTAGGAACGCTAAACTACCCCTTCTATCTTCACGGAAAGGATGTGCGGGACTATGAACTCTATAGCCAAGTTCACGAGGCCCTTGTCAAGACAGGCGATCGTGACGCAGGAGACTTCGCCCTTTCGCCACCAGAGCTCACAGCGGAGGATTTTCTTCTGCCCTTTGGTATTACGGCAATCATGATTCTCTTGCCAAGCGCCATCTATTTTGGAAAACGGAAATACCTTTTCGACGGAAGCGACGCTGCACGAGCGTCCCCTGCGGAACAATCTCTATCTGCTTCCGAGCGTGGACAGAAAGAATGATCTGTGCACTATATGAGCAGAGAAAATCAGCGAACAACGGCGTTAGGCTTCACACGCTAAATAGGAGAACAACAATGTCTCGACCAATTATTCCGAACCTGAGGACTTGGCCCCGTAATCTAAACACTGCTCAGGGTGGCGGTTTATCCACTTTGCAGGGCGGTGGTATGTCCACTTTGCAATATGGTGGCATGTCCACTTTGCAGTATGGCGGAATGTCAACTCTGCAGTACGGAGGTATGTCCACCTTACAATATGGCGGCTTGTCAACCATACAGTATGGTGGCTTGTCTACCCTGCAGTATGGTGGTCTGTCTACTCTACAGTATGGTGGCTTATCCACTCTGCAGTACGGCGGTTTATCCACTCTTGAAGGCGGTGGGATGTCAACGTCTTCATCCGATGTCTACAGAAGCAATATTCCTCCTTGGCCCGTATTTCTTAGGGAACTTGAAGCGCGAGGCTATCAATCCCAAGCAAGATTAATCCGACAGCATTTGCCGGACTTTCTCTGGCCGGAGAATTTCTTTAAGTGAGCGTGCTGGGAGAGGCAATGACACAGAGGCCTAACAAACCAGTGGAGCGGACAGCTGAAGCCGCCGCTCACCGGCGCGTTAGGGCGCATAAGGAGGTATATGAACATTCGACAAATTGTTTTGGATAGTTATATTAAACCTAAAAATCCCATTTAGAAGAAAGCTACCAATCTCTATTTCAAAATCGTCAAATCAGCGATCAAGATTACCCCAAATTTCTTGGATCAGCCAAAAATCAGAATATACTTTCGGGAAAATT
>JBAZPA010000170.1:0-3281 GCA_041648435.1 archaeon | reverse complement strand
TATTTTCTGATATGAAAACTAACACAAAGGCAAAAGCCAAAAGGATGATGAAAAGATTACAAACCCAAATGACTTTGGACTTCTAAAAAGTGATATCTTCAGTTTTTTTCGTAACAGTCTCTAATATCCAATAACGTCATGAGGTTTTCGATATTGATCGAGGAAACCAGATCAATTCCACTCTTATTTTTGACTTTAGTCCCATCTTCCTGAACTTTCCTTAATCCCTCTTCAACGGACTCAGATAAAACCTGAATTAGTCTCAGAAATGATTGTTTACCATCTTCATAGTAATGATATCCGGTATAACCCTCTTCTTTGACAATTTGGTGAATCGGACCTATGAATTCATTTGCTAATGGCGCGTTTGCCAAAGCTTTCGAGAAACCTGCTCCAATAATGAACACTCTGCTCATTTCACGTTCGAAAACAGCCAAAACTCTATTTCCCCCAAAATTTCCATTAAGAGGTTTACCTAATTATACAGATCATCCTCATTCCGTCCTAACCAAACGAAATCCAAAACCGTTGCCGCGATTATACGGTACCATTGTCGTTTCAACACTTGTATATCCCAGCAATTCCTGCACTGTTCTGACATTCTCACTGTTATATCTATCCGGGTAAAAATTTTAGATCCCACTTTGCGGGATCCCCAAAACATTCAAATAGCTAAATAGTCAATCTCTAACACAGCGAACGGAGAAACCGAAATTCTTTCCGTCGGGACTACGGCTTAATATTGAAGAAAACATAGTTATATTCCGATCCCACGCATGATCACGACCAAGCTCTGTCGCCGACCACCAGTAACCTTCGTGGCCAAGGTGGACGTAATCTCCAAGGCCGCCACGGTAGCCACCGGGCAACGCCGAAAATCCACTTTCGTTCGTAGCACCTCTGTTTGGACTGTTCCAGTACTTAGTTCCCGCTTGTTTCATTTCACCACCGTATCCCTCTCCCAAATCCCACTCCGAGTCAGGCGGCATATGCCAGCCTAATGGCGCAAGGTTGCGGCTATCATTTACAGCGTACCAGTTGTAAAGCCGCCCATAAGTGGCCACTTTATTTATATCGTTAGCGTAATTGCAATAAGCGCCACTTATCAGTCCACTCCATTCCAAATTGTCGGTTACGTTGGGTATAGCGTCGCCATTCCGATAATGTGTCACTTTCAGGTTCTCTGCCATCCACCATTGATCGCCAATCTTCACTGTTTTATACGTATTGCCGTCTATATCCGTCACGGTTCCTGTTTGGATTGCTTCTTTTTTAAGTTCACTAGTACTTGTTGATTCATTCATTTGCGTCTCATTTGGTGCACTTCGCGGGACAGGCTGTTTGCCCGACAATTGATCTGCAACATCACCAAGACAGGTCATCACGTCGCCGATGTCGCCCTTCAGGTCGCATGTGCCGACGCTAATCAGGCTACCTTTTTCCATGCCGACTAACCGGGCAGTTACCGAGTAGGTCTGTCCCACTTTGCTGATGCTTCCAACGATCATCTGTTCGACCGCCAGCAGTTGTCCGACTTCCACCGCACAAGCATCCGATGTACAGCCGGATTGTTGGAAGCCTTGCTCTTTGAGGATCTCATCCATTTTCTCGCGTTCCAGAATGACGAATTTTCCCGTCATAAAGAGTGTCGCTCGAAGTCGGTCGGTCAGGGCTCTGGCGTCCGATACCGAAACATTATTGCCGGAAAAATCAATAACGGCGATGTTGGTCTGTCCAAACAGCGCTGAGGCGAGAAAAATGGCTATTATCAGGAGCCTTGCTTTCATATCAATCCTCTCAATTTTAAAAACACAATGGGAGATTATAAGACGAATTCTGAAAAATAGCAAGTACTTCAGTTTGTGGCGTTTGAATGACCGCAGAGATGAACAGCCTGAACCACGAATCCCGAACAATATCGGGACAAGTTCCCACGGAACCCCGCCAACGGCGGGGAATTAACACCAATTTTTATTTACAAACCAGTTTCCGACTTGAGCGTCAGCGAAAGGCTAAACTGGTTTTGATCTTATTGTCAAACAACCCGAAACCAGTTTGTCCCGAAACTTCGGGATGAAAACTGGTTTGGGTTTTGGGCTTGCGCCACGGACTTTTTTGTTTGCGCGATGGAGTTGCGGGCTTGCGCCATGAACTTTTTGGTTTGCGCAATGGAGTTGCAGGCTTGCGCCATGAACTTTTTGGTTTGCGCGATGGAGTTGCAGGCTTACGCAACAGACTTTTTTGTTTGCGCAACGGACTTGCGGGTCTGCGCCATCTACTTTTTAGTCTTCACCATGAAGTAATTATTTTTCGCAAGCGATTTGAAACCTGTTTTCATCCCGAAGTTTCGGGACAAACAGGTTTCGTCAATAAAAGCGTGACTAAATTGGTTTCGGCATCTCAAACCAGTTTCCGACTTGAGCGCCGGCGAAAGGCTAAACTGGTTTTGATCTTACGACTTGTCAATCTGCTGTAACTTTGGAGTACTTCGACCGTGTTGAGGTTGCTTGAGCAAAGCGAAAGCGGAATGCTAAACCCGTCATCTGTGACGACGAGTTCCAACGCGATTGGAACACTCCAAAAATAATCTCAGCAACCAGTTTTATTCGATCGCCCTGTACTTCACTTCCCCGCCGACGACCGTCATGACGACGGTTGTTTGGAGGATTTCTTTCGGTGGAATAGTCATCAGGTTTTTATCCAGAATTGTAAAATCTGCGGCGAAGCCCGGTTCGAGTCTGCCTTTGATCTTTTCCTGAAATGCGGCATAAGCGGGAAGTTCGGTAAACATTTTCAATGCAGACGAGCGGTCGAGTATTTGCTCGGGCATCCAGCCGCCGATCGGCTTTCCGTTTGCGTCCTGCCGCGTGATAGCGGCATAGAAACCGAGGAGCGGATCGGCCAACTCAACAGGCGAGTCCGAGCCGCCGGGAACGATCGCTCCGCCGTCCCAAACCGATTTGTACACATAGGCGCCTTTGATGCGTTTTGTGCCCAGACGCGCAGTCGCCCACGGCATGTCGGATGTCGCGTGCGTCGGTTGCATCGAAGCGATGACACCGAGTTTTCCAAACCGCGGAATATCCGACGGTGATAAAACCTGAGCATGTTCGATGCGCCAGCGATATTTGGCGATATTCTCGCCGAGGATTTTCTCGTAAGCGTCCAAAACTAACCGGTTAGCGGAGTCGCCGATGGCGTGCGTCGCGACCTGATAGCCGGTCGCTTTGGCGGTTTCGGCAATTTCATTCAAGTCTTTTTCGGAAATCGTCAACAATCCG
>JBAZPA010000169.1:0-3337 GCA_041648435.1 archaeon | reverse complement strand
CCGCATAAGCCGATTGGCGGAAAAGGCGAAAGCTTAAAATACGGGTTGGGGCAACATTGCTATTATTGCATCCCCGGGGTTGCTTCGGCAAACCCGGGCTAACATTTATGCTTCATAAAAAAGCCTGCTTGTTCATTGACGGTTCCAATTTTTATTTCCAAAGCGCGAATCCGCTAAAAAGTTTCGACTTTCCTTTCCGTTCCGCCCCTGATTTTCGCCTCCAGCCGGCGCCAGTAAAGCGAATCATGCCTTTTCAGCGCAATGAAATCGGCGTTTTCGCGCTCCGCCACCTGCACGATTTTCGCCGCGATTCCGCCCCACTCCATTGCCTCTTCAACCCCCTTTCCCGGAAGCCTTGCCCTGATTTTTCCCATCAAGGCGGTTCCCCGCATTATTTCCGATGCCGCGAACCCGAACTGCCCGAGCATTTCCGTGGTGTCAATCACCAGAAGCAGCACAGCTTCGTCGCAATCCCGCGTCGCGTTCGAAAGGAAATTGGGGTCGTCTTCCTGCCTCGTAATCAGGGGAATCAGCACTTTCATTTCAATGCCAAAAAAATTTGCCTCATTCGACGCGGCAGTACAATTCCTTTTTTTTCTCGAACAATTCGCCGTCTTCCTTCGCGATTTCGCACACGATTTTTGCGAGTTCCTTCGGAATTCCGAGGGCGGAATGCACTTCCGAAAGGAATGCCTGCTTTTTCTGCCTGAACAGTCCCATCAATTGGGGCTTCAGCTTCTCGTAAACCGCGGCGTCAATTATGCAGAATTCCCCGTCAAAATTCTTCATTCCGCGTATTTCGTTGTGCCTGATTTCCTCGCGGAATTTCGCGGAAAGCAATTGCGCGGCCTGCTCGGACTTCGTGAGAATGTAGCCCTTTGAATCGAACAAAGCCAGATAATCCTCGTTCTGGACAGCGCCGGAATTATTTTCCGCAACCGGGCTCTTTTCCGCCGCCGGCTGGCCGGCAAATGCCTCATGCGCTTTCGGTTCAGGCTTGCGCGTTTCTGCGACCATGTAAACAGCTTTCCTGTACTTCTGGCTTAACTTGAATTTTTTCACGATTCCGGTTTTCAGCAATTCCTGGAATGCCTGCAATTGCTCCTTGCTCAGGCGCTTTTCGAATTCGCCCTCGACCAAATTCTCCAATTGCAATCGCGAAATAAGTTCCATTACCTGCGAGGCGAGCGCCCTCCTCTTTTCTTCGGCCTCGACGGCTGCGCTCTTCTCCATCAGCAGAAAAACGCCCTTCTTGGGCCTGAACAAGTCGAATTCCCTTTCCTTTGCGCTTTCAAGCAGGGCCTCTTCGGAAGGGGAAACCTTGAGCACGAATTCTCCGCCCTGCTTCCTTAGCTTCGCCATTTTTCCCCTCAAAGCAATTCAATTGCTGAAGCGTTTTTAACCTATTGTTTTCCAATAATTGGGATTGTTGATTGGCTTGCGGCGATGATTGCTTGGCGGAAAAAAACGAGGCAATGAAAAGCATTGCATTGGCGGAATATGCGGAAGCGGAAAGGCGCTTTGATTCCAAGGAAAGCCAGCGCCTCAGGGAGCAGAGCCTGCGCTTTTCCGTGCGCGACGGCGCCTTCTGGTCCGTGATGACGAGCTTCGGGGAAAACTTCATAAGCGCTTTCGCAATCGCGCTGAAGGCAACGAGCTTCGAGTTGGGGCTTCTGGCGTCGCTTCCCGTTCTCATCGGCTCGCTCATTCAGTTGCCCGCGGCTGGCTTCATTGAACTCTGGGGCGAGCGCAAAAAAATAATCGGCTACGCGGTTTTCATTCAGGCGCTTTCATGGATTCCGATTCTCCTGATTCCCTTCTTTTTTGCGGGCCACGCAATAACCGTTCTCCTCGTTTTCTTCACGTTTTACTTCGTTCTGGGGCAGCTCGCGAATCCGGCATGGCAGAGCCTCATGGGCGACCTGGTTCCCGCGGAAATGCGCGGAAAATTCTTTGCGAACCGCAACAAGGTAATCCGCGTGGCGTCATTCGGGAGCACGATTGCGGCGGGAATGATTCTCGGCGCGTTCCCCGAATCCGAATCCTCGATTTTCCTTGGCTTTGGGATAATATTCGGGATTGCAATGCTTGCAAGGTTTGCCTCATGGCATTACATTGGCAGAATGCACGAGCCCGCGCCAGTCCTGAGGCGCGAGCACTCCCACGATTTCATTGACTTCATGGAAAACCTCACAAAGACAAACTTCGGAAAATTCGTCCTGTTTTCCGCGCTATTCACTTTCTCAATGCAGGTTGCTGCCCCCTATTTTTCGCTTTTCATGCTCCGCGAACTGGGATTCAATTACGTTTCCTTCACGTTCGTTATCGCAAGCGGAATCATCGGTGCAATAATCGCCTACAATTTCTGGGGCAGAATGGCGGACAGGTTCGGGAACAGGAAGCTCCTTACAATCACGACCATTCTGGTGTGCCTTACCCCCGCATTGTGGCTCGTGAACCAGTCCCTTGCCTTCCTGATTGCAATCGAATTCATCGCGGGATTCTATTACGCGGGCTTCAGCCAGTGCCTCGGAAACTTCGTGTTCGACTCAACCCTTCCCGAAATAAGGCACAAGCAGGTGGCTTTCTACAACGCGATAAACGGAACCGCGCTTTTCGCGGGGGCAATGGCGGGCGCGCTCCTTCTTTATGCGTTTCCCAAGAGCGCCTTCTGGCTTTCCGGAATAATCCTCGTGTTCGCGGTTTCCTCAATCCTGAGGCTTTCCGTTGCCTTCCTCGTGCTTCCGGCAGTCAAGGAAGAGCGCAAGGTGGAGGAAATAAGCGAGGCCGAATTAATCGCGAGAATAGCCTCGATAAACACCATAAAGGGAATTTTCGGGGAAAGCCTCGCGGACATAAGGAACGGGTTGGTGCTCGGGGCAAGGGACATTCAGGCGCTGGAAAGGCTCGCGCTCAGGGCGTCGCGTTCGAGCGGCCGCGCTTCGGGGAAAAGCGCAGAGGCCAAAAGGCGGGGCACTGCAAAAACGGAATAAAGCCAAAGCGCATAAAGCGAAACAAATAAAAGGCACCTATTCATTAATTCTATTTGGTGAAAAAGTTGGCTTCCCTTGCAAGGCTCAAACTGAAAAAGGCGCTTTTGCCCCAGTCGACATTCCGCGGCAGGTACCACGAATGGCGGATGAACAAGAACGAAATGCTTGAAAACACCTCGAAGGCAATGAACCGCGGCTCGGCTGCAAATGAATACGCGATGAAAAAGAAGTACCACGAAGAAAAAATCAAATATTTAAAAAATAAGGCTGACATTGAAATCAGAAGGAAACGGTTCAGGGATGCGGGAAAAATTTTGGAAGCAAAGAAATCTTTAGGCAGAACA
>JBAZPA010000168.1:0-3391 GCA_041648435.1 archaeon | reverse complement strand
TGCACTTCGGGAAAGCCGCGAAGGAAAAAACCGTTTCCGAACTCGAATCCGAAATGGAGAGCGTAAGGCGGCTCGCAAAGAAGGCGGAATTCGAGTACTACAAGCGGAGGATTACCGAGGAGCAGTTCAAGAAGCTTTCAATGGAATACCAGCAGAGGGCCGATTCAATCGACGCGGCGATAAAGTCGGTTGCGAACAAAAAAATAATCGGGGAAATGCGGAAGAAAAAGGAAGCGGCGGAACCGAGCCACGTTGAATCCGTGAAAATGGGCGTGCTCGGCAAAAACCGCGGAAGCGAAAAAGGGGATTTCGCACGCCCAAAGCGGGCAAGCAAATCCGTGAGCTTCGAGGAAATCAGGATTCCGGAACAGGAATTCGATTTCGGGAAAAAGGAAAAGGAAAGCGGAAAGCCGCTTGAAGCCGAGGCCAAGCCGGAAGCGAAAACCGAAGCGAAGAAAACGGAAAACGCCGGCCTTTCAAAGGACGAACTGGCATTGGTTTACAGGCTCGTGCTGAGGCTTTCCGGCGAAAAATCGAGGCACTCCAAGGAAGAAATGCTCAAGACGCTTGTAGGCGAGGGAATAAGCAGAAAGGTAGCGGAAAAAACGATTGAAGCCATTTATTCCGAGTGAAGCCGAACGAAAGAAGCCGAGCGAACGAAGCCGGCTTTTCACTCGAGGCCTTCGTATTCGTGCACTTTTTCGCGCAGGAATTCTATCTGCTCCTTGCGCAAATCCTCAAAGGACTCGCGGTTGTCGGATTCGAGGTAGGAAAGCACGTTGTGGAGGAAAACATTGCTGCCTATCACTTCGGGCATAACAACGAAGTCCGCGCCCTCCTCGTAAAGCTTCAGCGCATCCTCGTAAAGGCGCGCCCTGCAGAAAACCACGATTTTCTTGTTCCCCGATTTTGCGAGGCGCAGGAGCTTGAGGGTAGCAACGGAATCCGGAATCGTTACCACGAGGAGCCGCGCCTTTTCAAGGCCCAGGCGGTTCCAGATTTCAGGGTTCCCCGCTTCGCCGTAAATCGCGTTCATCCTGTGCGTTATGTTCGCGGAAACGACGCGCGGGTTGTGGTCAACCACTATCACGGTGTGCTTTTTGTGCAATGACTTCGCGATCCTCGAGCCAAGCACTCCCGAACCCAGCACGATTATGTGGTTTTTGAGCTCCTTTTCCAAGGGCAGCCTTTCAAGCGCCCTGAGCTCGGATTCAAGCCTGGCGTAAATTTTCTTGGGAATGAATTTGCGCGCGAAGCCGCGGAAAAACGAGTAAACCGAATCCCCGCCCTCAATGAAGTAGGGGGTTGTAGCCATTGAAAGCGTGATTATGATTATGCTCATCGAATAAATTTCCGGCGAAAGCTGGCCCAGCCGAAGGCCCTGCCCCGCAAGGATGAGAGAGAATTCGGAGGCCTGGCTCAGGCCCAAGCCCACGAGAAGCGCAATGCGCGTCCCGTAGCCGGAAAGCAATGTAATTACGAAGAAAATTATGGGGTTGAGGATGTAAACTATTCCAAGAAGCATCACGAGCAAAGGAATGGAAAAGTTGAGGGCAAACTGGATCTGCATTCCCAAGGAAACAAAGAAGATTGTTGAAAAGAAGTCGCGCAATGCCCTGATTTTTGAAACCGCCTCAACGTTGTAGGGCAGGCTCGCGAGAGTGAGGCCGCCGATGAATGCGCCCACAGCAATGGAAAAGTTGAGCAATGACGAAATGTAAATGAAAAAGAACACCACTGAAACGATTATGAGGAAAAAGAGTTCCGGCGAAGAGGAAAAACGGCGGAGAATGCGCGGCAAAACGATTTTGTTCATTATCACCGCAAGCGCGAACATTGCGATTATTCCAGTCAGGAAATTCAGTGCGGGCGAAAGCGCGCTTCCCATTCCGGTTTGCGCGAGCAGGGGCAGCATTATTATCGCGATTACGTCCTGAACCAGAAGGAAGCCTATCATGAGGCGGCCGTGCAATGTGCTTATCTGGTTCATTGAGGAAAGCAGGCGCACCACGACCACTGTGCTCGAGAACGCGAACATGAGGCCGATGTAGAATGACTGGATGAAGGTCAGGCCTAGCCACTGCGTTAAAGCGAAAACGAGGAATGCGGTTGCGAATATCTGCACCAGGCCGCCAAATATTATGGTCCACTTCTGCTTCGCGAGCTTGTGCAAATCAGTTTCAATGCCGATAACGAAAAGCAGGAACGCAATTCCGAGCTCGGAAAGAATGCTTATGTCCGCATAACTCGTAACGAGCTTGAGGCCAACCGGGCCGATGAGGATTCCCGCAACAAGGTATCCGAGCAGAAGAGGCTGCTTGAGGAGGCGCGCGATTGCTGCGAAAACCGTGCCGAGCACGATTATCATTCCCAAATCCAAAAGCAACTGGTAAGCCATAGGAACGCCGAAGGAATTAGAATTTCGGGGTATAAATTAGTTTTGCTTTCTTTGAATAACTGAATAAGAAAATACGTTTAACTCGTTTTCCTCCAAATTAGCCAAGTTTATGAAATGGTCTGCCTCTTTTCTCACTTCTTTGGCCGCATTTGAAGGATTGGAAAAAACCACCACTTTTTTGCCGAGACTTTTCACGAGTTTCAAAGCCTCAAGCAAATCCACATCTCCAGAGCAAATTATCGCCACGTCAAAATTATTGTGGAAAGCGTGCGAAACCAAATCGACTGCCAGTTGGACATCGACGCCCTTTTGGAATATTTGCTTCTTTTCCCTTGAATATTGAAGGGGTTTGGTTTTGAGTTCAAAAAAATCAAAACAATTTGCCTTGTAAAAAAAGTCCTTTTGCCCGCCTTTTCCTACAGCGCCTTGCCTTCTTTGGGCATCATCCAAAATTTCTTTTATTTCGGATTTCAGGGTCGGATTTGTTTCTTCATCAAAATGCTTTTTTATTTTTGTAATGGTTGTGTCAGCATACTCCCCAGTATAACAATAAGTTCTTGCCAAGAGGGGCGCATATTGCTGCCAGCCGAGTTTCTTTTGCAGGTAATCAATCAAATAGTTTTGGAGCTTGCTGATTTTCGGTTGTCTGTGATTGTCAATGGCCCAAATGCTTCTGCAAAAATTGTCATAGTCAACGAAAATCATTACATTCATAACAAGACCAAAAATATAGGGGGTTTATCTGGCCGCAAGCGGCCACCCCCTTTACTACAAACAACAATAGTAAAACGAAGCAAGAGATATTTAAAACTTATGGGAGAGCCCTTTTCCGGTGATTTTCCATTTCACCCCCTGCGGGGTGTCGAACAATTCCACTCCGAGGCCTGAAAGCTTCACGCGGATTTCGTCGGCTTCCTTGAAGCGCTTTTGCTTCCGGAATTCCTCGCGCTCTGCCAGGAGTTTTTTCTGCTCCGCGCCGAGTTCGCCGCGCGA
>JBAZPA010000167.1:0-3405 GCA_041648435.1 archaeon | reverse complement strand
TCTTCTACACAGGTGTTATGACGTTGGGCGTCGGTCTGTTTCTCTCTCTGCGCTATTTGGTCTTCATGCTCATCGGTCAGGGCAAAGGACACGTTCAATCGGTTATCATTGCCGCTGTTTTCCTGATCATTGGATTTTTCCTGCTGATGATCGGCTTGCTGGCCGACGTGATCGCCGCCAACCGTAAAATCCTCGAAAATATCCAGTACCAACTCAAAAAGGAAAGTGGGAAAAATTGAAATCTGTTGACTTACCATCGGGTTTACCAAATAAAGAAACATACAAATACGTTCTTGGTTCAGCGATGTTTAAAGAAATGGAGCATTTTTCAGACACTTTCTTACTCCAACATCAAAATTTACTCAAGACTTATCGACGCAAGTGGGTTGCAGACCCATTACATCAATGGAGTCGGCAATATGAATACCCTTTCGTCTATTCGAAAATTATGAGTTTTACCAAAGATAATCCCGAAATCCCAATATCCATTTTAGATGCTGGGTCGGGAGTTACCTTTTTTCCTTTTTATTTAGCATCGATTTTTCGGAATTCCCATGTCGATTGCGCAGACTTCAATACATTACCGACAGTCCTTATCCCTAAAATTAACACAAAGGCCGAAAGACCGGTGGGTTTCTATCGGGCCGATATCCGGACACTTCCGTTTGACAATAATACTTATGATGTCATTTACTGCATTTCCGTTCTGGAACATACCAAAGCATTTCCGCTAATTATTCAGGAATTTAAACGATTACTCCGACCGGAAGGAATTCTGCTGATCACGTTCGATATATCTATAGACGGCGACCTTGATATTCCGCTCAAACAAGCAACCGAATTAATCCACGAACTCGGACAATCTTTTAATTATCACGAAGAGATCGGCAATCTTTCTGGGGATGATTTAGTGACGACACGCTTTATTCGCGACTTGAATCAATCGCTATTGCCATGGAAGTATCCATCAATTCAATTTTTAAAAAGTTTTACAAAATTTCGATTTCCAAAGGCTTTATTTCCAAACTTGACATTTTACTGCGTTTCCGCACAAAACAATTCATAAGGCGGAATTGACTATGTTCTACCATATTTTCATCGGAACTAAAGCACAATACATCAAAACAGCGCCGCTTATTCGCCTGTTTGACCAGAATAAAATAGACTACCGGCTGATCGATTCCGGACAGCACGGGAAACTCTCTGTCAATCTCCGGAAAGAACTGAATATTCGTCTCCCGGATGTACAAATAGGTCAACACCAAGATCTTGATTCACTTGGAAAAATTTTTATCTGGACGCTTCGGATCGTTTATCAAGTTCTTTTCCACCACCAACAACTCAACACTTTCTTATTCGCTAACAAGAAAGGCTATTGTGTACTTCACGGAGATACACCAACCACACTGATATCATTTCTTCTGTGCAAGTTGTACGATCACCCCGTGATTCACATCGAAGCCGGGCTCCGGTCGTTCAACATTTTCCATCCTTTTCCGGAAGAATTGATTCGACTTGTCGTCATGAGATGGGCTGATGTGCTCTTTGCGCCTTCAGAATCTCACCAGATACAAGCCAGAAAATTGAACAAAACAGCGAAAATATTAAATGTGAGAATGAACAGCGGTTATGATGAAATGTGCTGGGCACTCCAAAATCCTCCTGACATGAAATTGCCGGACTCTCCTTACGGCGTCATCACTATTCATCGGTTCGAAACTATTTTTTCCAAACAAAAATTATCCTTCATCATTCGGTTGGTTAAAAAAATCACCCTCGAAAGACGCCTTGTCTTTGTACTCCATCCACCAACGTTGCTCCGTCTGGAAAGGAACCATCTCTATTCAGAACTTGAAAAAATGAATAATCTGACAATCGTTCAACTTCTTTCACACAGAGATTTTGTACACCTGCTTAAACATTCTGAATTTCTTATTAGTGACGGTGGAAGCATTCAAGAAGAAGCCTATTATCTGAACGTTCCGACAATAATCATGCGAAAAAAGACAGAAAGAAGTGAAGGATTAGGCAAGAACGCCGTTTTATGTGGATTTGATTCTCACATTATTGATTCGTTCTTTTCAAACCTCAATCAATACAGACACAACGATATCATCGGGGATTACTCTCCATCCCGTAAAATGTTCGACATCATCACACATTTACCTAAATGACCCAAACCGAAATTCAACCTTTGACATCTAAAACCCGGACGTTTTTCACCAATATACTTAAGTTCATTCTCTTCGGATTAATCATATATTTAGTAGCCCGTTATTTCAAGAAAAACATCACACAGATATATGAATTTCCAAAGATCAACGGATTATTTCTTTCATTCACAATTGCTGTGCTGATAGGAATTCAAGTTGTCGTAGTATGGATATTTAAATATCTCTTGAAAATTTATGGGGAATCACTTGCCTACGCTGAGGTTTTTTACTCATATTATTATCCAATTTTAACTAAATATTTACCCGGAAAAGCATGGCATCAGGTTGGAAAAGTGATCCTATTAAACCAATTTAGCGTAAGCCGTTCAAAGAGCATAACGATTGCATTTCTGGAACAAATCCTCATTGTTTACACCGGATTTATCATTTCCATACCATTTCTGGTGAAGGTCATTAGCGGCTTTTGGGTTCTGGGAATTTTAATCGGATCGACATCTATTATCCTGCTTATGCTCATCTATCAGGAAAAGTTCTTTGTTATTGCGAATCGGATTATGCGCCTGTTTAGAGTGCAAAAGCGATTATCCTTTACCAAACGGTTACATATTCAAAACGCTGTGATTCTGGTCTTTTTTTATATCCTTTACTGGATTCTATTAGGTGTGTTTTTTCAGTTATGTATTAAAAGTCTCGGTTCCGGTGTACATGTTGGATGGATTGCGTCTATAGGCGTGTTTGCGGCGAGTTGGATATTCGGTTTCCTTGCGCCGATTGCACCTGCCGGACTCGGAGTTCGTGAAGGAGCAATGATTTTATTATTAAAAAATTCCGTCGATGCCGTTTCATTATTGAATATTACGGTTGGCGTCCGTCTTTTAACCACATTAAGTGAAATCTTGTTTTTTCTTATTGCGTTTCTGATCAAAAAAAGAATCCAACGCGGTGGAGTCTTATGAATCAATGGCTTAAAGAGCACGAACTGTGGATAATCATTATCATCCTGCTCGCCGGTTTATTCATCCGGGGCGGTTTGATCTTTACGGTCACCGAACCGATCGACCGCGATGCCAAAGAGTATTTCGACATTGCGCAAAACATCGTCACCGGAAACGGTTTTTCGATTGACAGCGTCCAACCGACGGCGCGCCGGTCGCCGGGTTATCCGGCCGCGCTGGCCGCTGTAATGGCAGTTTTCGGCGCCGAGCCAAAGACGCTTTACGTTTTTCAGGCG
>JBAZPA010000166.1:0-3503 GCA_041648435.1 archaeon | reverse complement strand
GTGTGAATTTTAAAGATGGGAAGGTCAAGATCGAAGTCATTGCCGATCCCAAAGACCCGCATGCCGAAGAAAAAGCAAAACAGGCGTTGAAACAAAAACTGGTCGATTTGGTGAAGAAAAACGCCGAGGATGATTTACCATTACTCAAAGACCAATTAAAAACGCCCGACGGTAAATCGGTTACACAGGCGAATGTCGAGCCGTTCTCCAAATCAGCCGTCTCGAAAGGCAACATCGGCACGGAAAATTACAAAAGTGGAGACGGACAAAACCGGACGGTTTATTCTCTGACGATTCCCATGGTTCCGAACCATATTGAAATCCGCGCCACCCGGTTTAAGGACGAAGTCATCCGGCAAGCCAAACGATTCGACCTCGATCCGCGTCTGATTTTTGCCGTGATTCATACCGAATCCTTTTTCAATCCGAACGCGCAATCGCTGGCGCCCGCTTACGGACTTATGCAGTTGGTGCCGTCAACCGGTGCGCGTGATGCTTATAATTATTTGTACAAACAGGACAAATTTCTGACATCGGACTATCTGCTTGTTCCCGAAAACAATATCGAACTTGGATGCGCCTACCTCAGCAAAATCCGGAGCGTCTATTTCGGCGCCGTTGAGGATGACGATAAAGCAAATTACTGCACGATCTCCGCTTATAACGCCGGTCCTGGCAACGTTTCCCGCGCGATTTCCGGCAGTACGAGAATCGCCGACAGCGTGTCATCGATCAATTCCAACGATTCGACATGGCTTTATAACAAACTGTTGAGAGATTTGCCATCGGATCAGGGGAAAAATTACCTGAAAAACGTGTCGGGAAGGATGAATATCTACGAAGCGTGGAAGTAAACGGGAACGAATCGACCGGCTAACGCGAATTTTATCGGTAAATAGCGTTTGAGGCGTTCTGGTTTCTGATTCATTTCGTTTTGGGGATTTCTCCTTTTCCGTGTTCTGAATAAATATTCTAAAATATTTTTATCAATACTTGAAGAAAGTGTTGATATTTTCCATTTTCCGGCTTAGAATTAGACAAAAGAAAAGGAGTCCGTTGAAAAACATAGACAAGACTGAAAGAGTTTACAGGCGAAGCCTCTCTTTCAGAATTTTGCTTTTTCCGTCGGATTGGCGTCCAATTAGAACCGGTGAAATGAAAAAAATGAGACTGAAATGAAGAAAATCCTGAATTTGTTTCTAACTGTGGCATGTCTCGCTTTTCTGCAACAAATCGTACTCGCCGACGAACAACTGAACATCGCCGTTCTGGACTTTGAAGGCATCGGCATCTCCGAACCTGAATCGCGAACGCTGACCAATCGGTTACGAACGATTCTGTCCGGCTATCCGCAGTATCAGTTGATCGAACGCGGAAAAATGGACGAAATTCTCAAGGAGCAATCGTTTCAACTGAGCGGCTGTACGTCCAACGAGTGCGTCGTCGAAATCGGAAGACTCCTCAGCGTGGAGCAGATGATTGCCGGATCGTTCGGTCTCGTCGGACAGACTTACACCATCGACATGCGGATTATCGACATCGAATCCGGGAAAGTCGTGAAAACCTCTCAAATCAATCTACGCGGAAAAATCGACGATGTTTTGGAATTTGGACTGAAAAACGCCGTCGATAAATTACTCGATGTCAGCAAAACGATGGCGTCGGTCAGGATTCTAACGATTCCGGAATACGCCGAAATCGAAGTCAACGGAACGAAAAAAGGAGCGGCGCCGATTCTTCTGCAGAATCTTCCCGCCAATGTCGCTCTGACATTTTCAGCATCAAAACCGAATTACCAAACCATCTCCCAGACATTAAAACTGCGTCCCGGTACCAATTCGCCAGTCACATTTACGCTCGAACATCTGAAAGGTAAACTCTCAGTCACCGGCATGCCGACAGCCGCCGGGATCAAATTAGGGCGACAGCGAATCGGCGTCAGCCCAATTATTGATCACCAAATCGAAACCGGCGTTTATCAATTGGTCATCGCCAAACCGAAATACGCCGTCTGGCAACAGAAAATCGAGATTTCAGCCGAATCACCGACAGAAATCAATTTCACGCTCAAACCGTTGTCGAAACGGAAAGCAGTAGCACGTTCGGTACTCTTTCCGGGAATAGGACAGTTTTATCAGCGCTATCCCTTGAAAGGATTCGTCTTTTCGGCGGCGAGCCTCGCGCTTGCTTACCTGTCGCTGGATTCTCAAATGGAATACGCGGACTGCAAAGACGTCTGGACAAAAAAACGGGACGCCTACAATCACAGCACAACTCAACCGGATCTCTGGCCGGCGCAATTAAACGCGCTCAATTCGTCATTCGACAAGATGAAAGACACGGAGAAAAGACGGAATCTTTTTCTGTACGGTTTGGGCGCCGTCTGGACGATTAACCTGATCGAAATCGCATGGTAGGATCAATTATGAAACACATTTGGATAGTATTTATCGCTTGTATGGTTCTTTGGCTGGGATGCGAGTCGATTGACAATCCCGGCGCCGATAATCCGCTCGACCCGGACAATCCGGGATTTATCGAACCGGCAGTGACCATCGTTTCGGGTCCGGAATATGACGAGACGGTTAAAACGCACACCGTTACTTTTATCCTGCGGCTGAATGAGACGGCGAGTGAGTTCACGTATAAATTGAATGACGGACTTTGGAGCGCATGGCAGGCGGATACGACGGTGACGCTGACCTATCTCGATGAGGGTATTCAGGAATTTCATTTTAAAGCGCGGAATGCGGCAGGAATCGAACAGGAAACGACCGATTCTACTTATTTCATCGTGGATGCCGTCACGGGTCCGGCGCTGATGTTCGTCCCCAGAAAAGTTATTGTCCAGCAAAATGAGAATTTCTCCGTGGAAATCTGGGCGGAAGAAGTCAGCAATCTGGCAGGTACGACGGTCGAAATTCCTATAAATAACAGCGAGATTGAATTCGTCAGTGCCGATATTTATGAATCCAGCGAATCATTTCTCGGTAAGGATGCCGGGGTTCTCGTCGTGAATGAAGGTTCGCCGGGCGAATCACTTTTCCGGGCAACTCAATATCGCGTTGGGCAACCGGCGACGGTCAGCGGGAGTGGCTCGCTGATGAGACTGACGTTTAGATTCAAGGGCGCGCAATCGACTCAACTGGCATTTTCGAGCAATTGCGCCATGCTGGATTCAGCAATGCAGGCGATTCCGATTCAAGAATTGGTTGGATTGGAGATTATCAGGGAATGAAAACCGATGAATCGGTTGGGATCGTGAGGTTTCCGACAATTGTGCAACAATTTGTTGCACAAATTCCATCTATCTCGAGTCACAAACACACAGAACTAGACAACGGAAATAAACGATTTCTCAATTCGATAGCCCAGCCGTTCAGTTCGATAGATTGGTTATTCAGTTCAATGGATCAGTTGTTCGCTTCGATAGCCCAGCCGTTCAGTTCGATAGATTGGTTGGTCAGTTCAATGGATCAGTTGTTCGCTTCGATAGCCCAGCC
>JBAZPA010000165.1:0-3510 GCA_041648435.1 archaeon | reverse complement strand
ATTCGATTTGAATTTATCTAAAGATTTTCAGGTTAAAACCGTCATGATTTCGCCGTTTATCAAAATCAAGAATCTTTTCGACCGGAGAAACAATCTGGAGGTTTATTCGTCCAGCGGTTCTGCCGATTATAACTATAACATGATCTTTGAAACCTATCGCGGTTATGGGACGCAGGAAGAGTGGTATGTCCAACCCAATTATTACGACGAACCGCGCAATATCATTATCGGTTGTTCGGTCTCTTTCGGCCAAAATAATTGAACACAAAATGAAGATATTCAATATGAAAAGAAAACAGTATGCAATTTTCCTGTTTGTGATTCTTTTAGCGCTTCCGGAGGTGGTGGCGCTGGCACAAACTCCTTCGAGTATGCGGGGGAATCAGCTGTATCGCCGGCGTGGTTTGATGAATGGCAACCTCGTTTCGACACTGTTCTGGAATTATTGTGAGGTCGGCGATTATCCTGACGAACCGTCCGGTTGCTGGCCCAGCGCCGAGCGGCATTATCTCGACGATATAACGCTGATCGTTTCCGTCGAAACACAAAATTCGAATGGCGAGACAATCCATCCGATGGAAACACAATACCGCGAATTCGTCGATACTTCACCGGACGGTGTTCCGTGGGGTTTCGAACCGCGGCCGCTCTGGTTTAATATGGACGAGCAATTTAACACATCGCCCGCCATGAGTAATAATCCGAATACCTGGCCTGACTCATGGCCGGGTCAGCCGCTAAGTTGGGCCGGACACTGGAATGGATATTTTGGTAAAGGCGTTTTAAATGCCGATCTGGAGACTGTATTCGTATTTGATGATAATCCAGATAAAGAGCCAAATGTGAAGATGAGTTTTTACTGCGACAATCGTGACACAACGCGCGGCGGTTTGGGATTGGTCGTCAAGGCCCGTGGGTTTCAATGGAGTCAGGTATTGGCGGAAGATTGCATTTTCTGGCTATATGACATAACGAATGAATCCACGCATAATTATGCCAAATCTTATTTTGCCGAGTACATTGACTGGGGAATCGGTGGTGTCGGCGGTAACGTTCAGAATATTGGAGAATACGATACCGACCTCGATATTGCTTTTGCTTACGGCCCGCCCGGCGCTGTTGGGTATCCCGGTAACTGGTATCCGATTGGTTACTCCGGCTATGCGTTTTTGGAAAGTCCGGGAATCTCGAACGATGGAAAAGATAATGATAACGATGGCATGGTGGATGAATTCCGGGAAAGCGACGGTCCCGGAGAGTATATAAGCGATTATCCTTATGGATTCAGCGATGAAAATTGGGCTAAATTTGTTTCGGTTTATCACTATTCGCCCAAACCGCACTGGCAGGCGGACGAAGATTGTGACTGGACGCCCTACACAGATGTTAATGGCAATGGACGCTGGGATTCGGATGAACCCTTAAATGATGACGTCGGTGCGGATGGGATCGGCCCCTATGATATTAATTACACAGGTCCGGATGAAGGGGAAGGCGACGGCCTGCCGACTGAAGTGGTCAATCCAGATGGCACCACTTTTTTTGGTGAACCTAATTATAACGGTACCGATCCAGACGAATCCGACCAGATCGGTCTGACCGGATTTCAAATTTTCGCGACGCACACTTACGAATTGACCAATGATGAAGAAGATTATCGGGTCTTTGCCAAGGCACCGTTACCGATGGATCAAATTGTTCAACCGAATAACCTTAGTATGTTCTTTTCATCGGGCCCATTTCCTTTGGCACACAACCAGACCGAACGTTATTCGATGGCTCTTCTATTCGGCGAGGATCGGGCAGATTTGGTTAAAAATAAAAAAACCGTTCAGCAAATCTATAACTCAGATTATCAGTTTGCCAAACCGCCGCTGAAACCGACTCTGAAAATTTATCCTGGCGATGGCGAAGTGACATTAGTCTGGGACGATGTTGCGGAAAGATCCTACGACCCGTTTTTACAGGAATATGACTTTGAAGGTTATCTAATCTATCGCGGCACCGAACCCGATTTCCTGGAAAGTAAGGTCATTACGGATGCTTATGGCAACGCCACGTACCGGAAACCGATCGCGCAGTTCGATTTGAAGGATGGGAAAACCGGGCCGCATCCGGTGGCGATCTACGGTGTTCAATTTAATCAGGGCGAAGACACCGGCCTCCGTCATTCTTATACTGATAAGGATGTTAAAAATGGACAGACCTACTATTATGCCATCGTTTCTTATGACTATGGCTATTACATCTACAGTACAGACGGCGTCGAAGGTTTGCAACCGTCGGAATGTTCCGCGATCATCAATTCCAATTCACTCGGTCAGGTGACGTTTACCGATGTCAACTGCGGTATCGCTATACCTCGCCCGGCCGCCGCAGGTTACATTCCGGCTAATATTAACGGAGACATAGATCATGTCGGTCCGGGAACTGGCACGGTCAATATCGACATCGTCGAAAAATTTAAAGTGCCATCCGGATTGACCACTTATGAAATGACATTTCTGGAAGACACAAAGTACCATACCCAGAAATATCCTTACTATCAAATCCGGAATGTCACTGCCGATACTCTGGTTCTCGATTCGACTTATATCGGCCTGTATGGCGCCGAAAGCCCAATAATCAATGGCATAACCGCTACGGTGTATAATGACACTGACATTGTGCTGGATGAGGATAAGAGCGGTTTTATCATAGGCAGTTCTGACTATGTGTTGAAAGTCAGGTTGAATCCCGATAATGAAAACGTGGCAGGTTACCGGCTTAACCTGGATTTACCGGCGGATTTCGAGGTGACTTTCTATGACACCGTTTATACTACAACGATGAAGTTGTGGAGTTATAAAGCCCTTCCGTCCAACGTCAGAATTTATAATGTGACCGATTCGACTGAAGTTAAATATGCTATGATCGATAACGACGGTGATGGTAAGTATAGCTCCGGCGACGATATGATTATGATAGTCCCCGATGCGACATTCATATTGAAAAATTACACATCCTGGATGATTCGCCTCAGTCCGGTTTTTGAAATTGATACGACTTGGATCGAAGGCGTACCGTATGCCGATACGATATGGACGACGGTCGATCCGCCCGAACCGGGTGAAAAACTGTTTCTGAAATTGAAAAAACCTTTCCGTAAGGGTGACATTTTCCGTTTTACGATGCAGGGCGCTGATTCCAGCGACGCGCTAGCCAAGGCGGAATTGGACGACATCTGCGTGGTGCCGAATCCGTACGTCGTCACCGCTTCATGGGAACCGGCTAACATGTATAAATACGGCCGGGGCGAAAGACGCCTCCACTTCTTCCATTTGCCAAGAGTATGCACGATCCGTATTTATAATATCCGCGGCTATCTGGTCGATACAATTGAACATAGCAGCACGGCAGACGACGGCATGGAACCCTGGGATATTTTGTCAAAAGACGGGAATGAAATCGCTTACGGAATTTATATCTTTCACGTGGATGCGCCGGGCGTTGGCACAAAAATCGGTAAGT
>JBAZPA010000164.1:0-3552 GCA_041648435.1 archaeon | reverse complement strand
AAGGGCAATCAAAATTGCCCGCGGCATAAAACAAAAAAATTAGGACTGGACTTCAATACTCGTCCGCATTTCGCTCATTTTGCCGTTCATTGCGACGCTTATCGCAAACGAGTACGTTCCCGCGTTGACGCCGTTTTTCGCAACCGGAAGCAGAACGAAGTTTAAAACCCTGCTGTCGCCCGCGCCCAAGGTGCTTATTGCCTGGCTTTCGGGGTAAACGCTTATTGACTTTGGGTCGATTGAGGAAACCGAAACGACTGCGTTCCTGGAATCCTCCTTGTAAATGTCGGTTACGCGCACGGAAAGGATATTGGAATTCGAGTCCGAAAGGCTCCAAGGGGAATACTTGAATGACGGCCGCATTACGCGCGGCTCGAAAAGGGTTCCCACGAACCAGAAAGCGAGGAGGATTATTATGACCGCGACCGCTGCCATGAAAGGAGTCTTGAACTCGCTCAATTTCAGCTGGTTCTTTTTGTTTTTGTCGTATATTCCCATTTGGTTCCCGACCAGAATTGTTTTTTGTGGTTTAAATTCTTTTTGCTTTGCCTCAATGATTTCTGCGCAAGTTTGACAAAGCTTTTTTTACGCTTCCGAAAATCATGACCCAATCCTTATTCACTTTGAATCCTTGGGACTCGTACCAGCACAATGGGAATTTTGTTTTCTTAAATGTATAAGCGTCCCAGCACACCACCTTGTATTTTTTCAGAGCCTTGGCGTAAAGCGCCTTTGACAATTCCTTCCCGATACCTTTGCTTTGGAATTTTGGACGGACAAAAATTTCCCCGTCCGACAAATGGTTTCCGTCCCACCACGGCTTCACTCCGGCAACGAATGCGCCGGCAATTTTGCCGTTGCATTCTGCGACTAGCGCCAAGTCAGGCTGCTTTTCCAGCCAGTGTGCCAGCAGTTTCTTCGCGGCGCTTTCAGTCCAACGCTCGCCAACATTGAATGTAGCATAAACTTCAGCATAAATTTCTGAAAGCTTTTTCAAATCTTTTTTTTGCATTTGCCTGATTTTGGTTTTTATTGCAACCACAAAAATCACTTCGCGAGCGTGAAAAGCCTCGAGTCCATCTTTACGTCGAACAATCCCAAGCGCGCGCCGGCATCGAGCCACGCGTGCGCGTATGAGTAGGCCGCGACAGCCGTTACGAATTCCTTTCGTCCCTCGAAATATTTCGCGTCATTGAAGTAATTCCTCGCCATTTCGAGGAAATCAATGGCAACATCAAATAAGTGCGAGTCCTTTGCGACGCAGACCTTGGCCCTCTTGAGCGCGGCTTCCGTAAGCTTTCTGTACTTCACGGCTTTTGCCTTTGCGTTCTCTTCCGTCATTCGAATCATCTTAATCCTGAAAGCGCTTTTAACGCTTCCTTTTCCTTTTCGTTCAGTTTGCCGCAGACCACGAGGCACTGGGGCAAAGGCGATTCGGGAAACTTTTCGAGCAATCCAGCTTTTCCCGCCTGGACCAAGGCGTTTTCGGAACCCAAGCCCGCAAGGCCTAATAGAATGCTTTCCGAAATAATCTTTGCGCCGCGCCTATTTTCGATTTCTTCAAGCAAGCACACCGATTCGCGCACTGTCATGAAATTTTCCTTTTCAGGGTTTATGTCCAAAAGGCAAAGCGTATGCAAGCCCACTGAATGGTTTTTTTCAATGAAATCAAAAAAGCTTTCCGGCGAGTAATTGCAGCCGTTGTCGGACGCCACAACAGTCACTATACGCCCGAACTTGTAGGCGTCCAGACCTGTTTCCGCAAGGTAATTCTGCACGGAAATCCCCTGAATCACGCGGAATTTTACCCCCGCCTCCTTTGCGTCAAGCAGCAACTGCATGTGTGTCGTCGCAATGAGCGGATTGCCCACCACGCAGAGCGCAATGTCATTGCTCTTCGAGGCGGAAATCAGCTGGCTTGATTCGTCTTCGACCTGAATGCGCTTCAGGCGCGTGATTTTGCCCCCGATTTCGGATTCCAGCTTCATCACAGCGCTTTCGGGAACGAGGTTCGTGTAGGATTCAATGAAAACGCGGCCGCATTTCTTCAATGCTTCAAGCGCCTCGATTGTAAGCTGGTTTTCCCCCAAACCCAATCCCACGAGAAAAAACATTTTTTGCCTCAATCCAAGCATCAAGACAACAGAGTCAATCCCACGCTGAAAAGGTCCCTTGTTCCCGTGGCAAACCCGAGTGTAGCCACAAAGAGCTTGATAAAACCGCCGAGGTTTTTGTCCTCGACGTATTTGTCAACAAAGTAAAGCACCAAAAGCACGAGCGGAATCTTTATGAAGTAAAACGATACCGGTCCGAACGCATCCATTATTCCGCGCGGAAGGAAATGCTGTTCCATGAAACCCGAAAAAAACTGGAGCGCTGTGAAAGTCGCGCTCGCGTCAAGGCATTGGCCGAACAAAGCCAGTTTGTTGAGGTTGTCTGAAAGCAGTTTGGACCTGAATGCCCTGAATGCGAGGAAAACAGCTGAAAACGCGATTGCCGCAAAGCCGAGAATCAAAATGAACTGCAGGGGATGGGTGATGCGGGACAAGAGGAACAATACGAGGATTGCGGCGGGAACCGCACCTATCAGGGCGAACGCTTTCCTGTAATTCGAGTTGCTTTTCTTCGCAAGCCAGAGTGAGAAAAACAGGGACGCGATTGCGAAAACCGCGATTGTAATGTAAATTCCCGGAGTGACTGTCCAGAAACCCAATTCAAGGGGATTGACCGAGCGCGCCAAAAAATGCGCGTTCGAGTAGGGCTCCTCGAGGACGCGTGTCATTGAGCCCAGAAAGATGTATGGAAGCAATGCAAGGAAGAACTTGTAGTCGAATTTCACTCCGCGCCTGTTGAGGTAAGGGTAAACCAAACCGAACATTATTGCAATCGCGATTATTGCGTAAACTATGGTGTTAACTGGATTGAAGCCCGTGCGCTGAAGCAGGGGCTGAATGAAAAACTCGCTTATTATGTCTGCCATCGCTTTACCAAACCAAATAAAAGCAATAACCTTTTTTATACTAATATATGCCTTTCCCCACATTTCGCGGCATCCTTCGCGAAAAGCTTCCGCAAAAGGAATTCGGGCTGCTTCCCTCAAGCTTTGACGTGATCGGAAAAATAATCGTGATTGAAATTCCTGATAAGCTCATGAAGCGCAAACGCGAAATCGGGAAAGCGCTTCTCGAAGCGAACAAAAACGCGGAAACGGTTTGCATCGAGAAAACCGCGCGCAGGGGCAGGTTCCGGTTGCAGGGCTTTGAGATAATTGCGGGAAGGAAAAGCCTCGAAACAATCCACCGCGAGTCCGGCTGCGTTTTCAAACTTGACATTGCAAAGGCGTTCTTTTCGCCGCGCACTGCCACGGAAAGGATGCGGATTGCGGAAATGGTGAAACCGAAAGAGGTTGTCGCGGTTCCTTTTGCCGGCATAGGGCCCTATGCAATCATTATTGCGAAGCATGCGAAGCCCGAATTCGTTTACGGAATTGAACTTAACCGCAATGCGACCAGGTATTTCCGCGAAAACATTATTCTGAACAAGGTGCAGGCA
>JBAZPA010000163.1:0-3575 GCA_041648435.1 archaeon | reverse complement strand
CGATTATTGCCACTATCGCGAAAATGCTCGCGTAACCGCCCCCCAGGCGCATTTTCCCTTTCTTCGGAATCAACGGGTGATTGTCGGGAATAAACGGGGGCTCGTAAGTGGGGGGCCTGCGCACAATCATGTTGCGCGCAAAAACGAAAGCGACGATCGGGATGACGATGTTGTAAATCAGGACAAGCAGCTCGGGCCGCGCCATTGCCTGGCCCGTGAAGGCGGAACCGATGGGAAGAATTATTATGAGAATCAGGGGGAGCATCACGCCGATGTAAAAAAGCACGATTGAGGGCTGGGAGAGGGAGCGCGCGTAATTCTCCATTTTCTCGCGGATGCTTGAAAGAACGTTTTCCATTGTCTGGTCGAGCAACTGGTAGCGCTTCGCCTCCGAGTTCTCTATTACGGAGGCGCGGATGCGCATCAACGCCAGTTTGAATTCCTCGGAGTTCTTCCCCCACCTGTAGGCGAGAGCGTCCAGGCCCTCGCTCAAAGTGTTGTAGATTCCCAGCTGGACGTCCCAGATAAGTTTCTTGAAGTCATCCGCAATCTTTTCCTTTCCGTGGTTTGCCGCGAATTCAACCGCCTTTTCGAGGTTCGGGACGAGCTTCATTGACATTATCATGTAGCCGATTATTTCCGGCACGTAAGTGAGCGCCTTCACCTGCTCGCTGCGCACCTCGCTGAGGGGAAAGCCCTGGATGAAAAACGTTCCGGCAAGCGCCAGGGCGAGGGGGGGAAGTATGACCGCAAAAAGCGGAAGGAAGGGAATTCCGAGCATTGCGCCGTAAGCCTCAAGTTGCGTGCCGAGAAAAAAGTAAATCGGCAGGCCGATTGCGAGGCCCAAAAGGAAACCCAATAGGAACGTGCCCTTTATCGCGGCCTCGAATTCTTCCGCCTTCAAATCCCAGTTGAGGAATTCGACTGCGTCCTTGTAGGCCGGAAGGTATTTCGCGCCGTTTCCCAAGGAGGGCATTGAAGAATGAATGGATTTGCAGTAGCCCACGAACCACGAAACCTTCCTTTCCTTGGACTCGCTTTCCCTGTCATTTGCCCCGGAAACAGTTATTTCGCGGTACATTTCGCCCGGCGAAATCGAGGGCGCGGAAAAGGATTTCTTTTCCTCCATCGCCTCGTTGAATTCGTCAATCTTGCTCTTGCGCGGCATTTCAGGAAACCTTCGCAAAAAGTAGGTTTGCGCGGTTAATATATTTTGCGGGGACGCCAAACTTTGAAATGCGGCTTGGCCGTGCGAATCAGCGGAATTATGCTTTGTTTAAGTTTAAAAAGCCTCAAAAGGTTTATATGACTGTAAAGCCGGTATTATGTGCGCGGGGTGAAACAATAAATTATTTTTATTTCGACATTGAAACGTGCCCGATAAACAAGGAAAAATATCTGTCCAAAGAAGCTGAAGAAAGAAAGAAACTTCTCAACCCGATAGACTCCAGGATTATCGCAATCGGAATAAAGCAAAGCGGAAAGGACGCGTTAATATTGTGCGATGAAGACGAGAAAAATATGCTGGACGCGTTTTGGGTCGAGCTCGCCGCTTTCAGGAAAGGGGACCCTTCAAACAAAATTGTCGGATTTAACGTCAAAAACTTCGATTTGCCGTTTGTCGTTACCAGGAGTTTCATCAACGAAGTGGAGATTGTCCCTTTCCTGCTCAAAGACATCGTTGACTTGAGGGAAAACATCTCGGCATTCACGTTCGGCCACACTAGGGGAAAACTTAAAGAATTCGCCTCCTTTATGGGAATAAAGATAGTGGATGATATTGACGGGGAAAAAGTTGCCGAGCAGTATTGGGCGGGGAACATCAAAAAAATACTGGAGTATTTGGAAAAGGACTTGGAAATAACCGAAAAAATGAACGAACGCATGGTGGCATTGAGGATAAACGAAATACAAAGGTGGTAAAAATGGCCCAAACGAACCTGGCGAAACTGGAAGAAATGACGCACTACATAATTTCAAAGTGCGACTCGAAAAACACTTTCGGCAAAACCGTTCTGTTCAAGTTGCTGTACTTTTCGGATTTCAATCATTACAAAACGCATTTTGAGGCGATTTCAAACGAGGAATACAGGAAAATCGAGCATGGCCCCGCGCCCAAGCACTTTAATCTGGTTTTGGAAAGATTGGCCAAAGGCGGCAAAGTCGAATACAAGGAGAACAAAAAACAGAAAGAGCCGTGGGTCTTCAAAAGCAAGGTTGAGCCGCAAATAAAATATTTAAACAATGACGAATTGAAAACCATTGACCGGGTAATCAAAAAACTCGGCCACTTGAACGCAACTGAAATTTCAAGCCTGTCTCACTCGGACAATCCTTATAAGGCCACAAAATTGAAAGAAATAATAAGCTACGGACTCGTTTTTTACAGGCCGGAAGACATCGAGAGACAGGTAGAAGGATGAACGATGACTATGCCTGCGTCTTTGGATGCGAATTTGATAAAAAGTTCAAAAAAGCATTCAAAAAACACAGATGCGTTGAAAACGATTTCAACGACCTGAAAAAAACAATCTTTGCAAATTTTGAGAACACGCGCTTGACGATTCAAATAAGCGGGCTAGGGGAAGAATATTCTTCCAAGAAAGTTTTCAAAACGCACATGATGATTACAGAATTGAGAAGCAAAGACGCACGTCTCGTATGGCATCCTTGCTGTGAAAGAAGGCAAATGCTGTTTATAGACGTTTACCTGAAAAATATGCAAGAAAACCATGATGCGGACCTTATAAAGCGCTCTCTCGATTCGTATTATGAAACGAATTTGAAATAGCTGAATATGATTTTAACCAAAAAATCATTCGTGTGCGGTTCCTTTCTTCGCGAGCACTTTCTTCACCACGTTGTTCTGCATCCAGTTCTTCCACTCGCCCAGAACCTGGTCTGTGTCCACGGCGGAGAATTCTTCCAGTTGCTTTTCCTTGAGGAGCATGAGCTTGTTGTTCGAAAGCACTGTGTATTCCGCTTCAAGCAGTTCCGGAATTCCATGCTGGTTCTTCAGTTCCACCATGAAGCTTTTCGCCTTTCCGTACATTTTTATCTGGTCCCACATTTCGTTCATTGCGAGGCCGGAGGTCTTGGAAATCTTCGCGAATAACTCGGATTCCTTCAAATTATCTTCAAGCAATTCGAGCTTGTCCTTTTTCGTGTCGTATTCCATCAAATCAAGCAGTCCGCCTTCGCGTTCGGGGTCGGAAATCCAGTGCTTTTTCACTTCGGTTACCTGAACCACGCGCCTGTGCCTTTCAAGGCTTCCGCCGAAGCGGATCGGCCTCGCGACAACAACCAAATCGGTTGCCTTGAAGGACGTGTTCGGAACGCCGAGGTCGTTTACCACGCGGTCCCACACGCTGTAAGCGGAATCCCCGTGAATCGTTCCCATAACAATGTTGCCCGCTGCGCCGATGCGCATTGCCTCGTACAATACTTTTGCTTCCATGCTCCTGACTTCCCCGAGAACCAATGCGGAATCCCCGAGGCGGAGCGCAGTGCGCAATGATTCTTCGGGCGCGACTTCCGTGTCGGTTTTGCTCACGCTTATGGGGCTGCGGGTTTTG
>JBAZPA010000162.1:0-3591 GCA_041648435.1 archaeon | reverse complement strand
CAAACCTTTCAGCTGAGCGCGTTGCGGGTAAAAGCCCGCAACATTTGATGCGGAAGCATCAAATCGAAGCGCGATGCTTGAAAGGCTCAGGACCGCGGCCGGGATTCGAACCCGAGTCCAGAGCTCCACAGGCTCCGATGCTAGGCCACTGCACCACCGCAGTCGTTCTCCTCCGGCCTCGCGGCTTTGGAGGAAAAAATTTCCGTTCCGGCGAGTATTCAAATCAGAAGAAGGTTCAGTGAAGCAGATGAAGTAATTCACTTGCCATTTTGTTCACGCGATAATTAAGCTGGGCGGAATTTAAAAAGGTATGGGCTTCGGCTTCCTGATTTGACCAGGTTTTCTTTTCCATTCGCACACCTTAAAAACAATGACCACCAGAACTTATTAATCAGAGGCTTTTTCATGTCAATCGAGCTCGAGGTCGCGAAAACCGCGGCAAATGAGGCGGGAAAAATCCTGCTGAAGCGCTTTGATTCAATCCACAGCGTTTCCTTCAAGACAGCGAAGGACACGGTGACGGAAACGGACTTGGCTGCTGAAAAAAAGATAATTTCAATTCTGGGAAAGAATTTCCCCTCGCATTCCTTCCACGCGGAGGAATCCGGCAAAAGCAGGGAAGCCGCGGATTACGTTTGGGTAATAGACCCGCTTGACGGCACGGTTAATTACTCGCACGGAATCCCGATTTTCGGGATTTCAATAGCGCTGCAGTTCAGCGGAAAAATAATCGCGGGCGTGATAAGCCTTCCCTCGCAGAACGAGCTTTTTTACGCGGAGAAAGGGAAGGGTGCATTCCTTAACGGGAAAAGAATAAATGTGAGCGCGGAAAAAAATCTTTCGCACGCGCTCTGCTATTTCAACGATTTCAACATCGGCAATGATTCGGAAAGGAAGAAATTCAATTCGCGCAAATTCAAAATCGCGAAGGCGCTGGCGGAAAACGTGATGCGCTACAGGATTCTTGGAAGCGCGGCAACCGAATTAGCATACCTCGCATCGGGAAGGATTGACGCATACGGCATGTCGTGCTTCGGTTTTTGGGACGCCGCGGCTGGAAAAATCCTTGTAGAGGAGGCCGGCGGAACGATTACGGATTCTACAGGAAAGGAATTCACGGAGAAATCGCGGGAATTCATCGCGAGCAACGGGAAACTGCACGCGAAATTTCTGGGCCTGCTGAAGAAAGCCTGACTCTAACCAATTGCCGGGAATTCAGAGCCGGTCGTAAATGTTTTTCCTGTGACCCACTTTGTTAACCCATATTTCCTGTTCCGCGTTTTTTATTTCCATAATCAGGCGGTAATCTCCGACTCTTAACCGGCAAATGTCCTGTTCCAGTTTTTTCACGTACTTTTCCGGAAAAAACTTGATTCTTTCAAGAACCGCTTTGATTCTTGCTTGCAGGGGCCTTTCAAGTTTCTCAAATTCCTTTCTTGCGCTCTTTGAGAAAAAGATGCGGTACATTCGTTCACTTTTACAGCTTGAGTTCTTTGACAATCTGTTCTAAACTGTATTTTTGCCCCATTTTTATTTGTTTTCTGGATTTCTCTATGTCGCGGATGGTTTCCGCGCTCAGTTCCATGCTGTCTTCGAGCATGTCCCAGATTATTTCCTCGTAGCTCTCGCTTTTCGAAAGCTTCCTTTTCTCGAGCTTGCTCTTGAGCTGCTTGCTTATCTGTATTGTCGTGGTTGCCATAAAATCACTATAATGAACTATAAGTCACTATATTTATAATGCTCCCGCTAGCGTTTTTCCAGTAAAACCACGCTTTCGCGCACGGTTCCGGTTTTCATCGAGCGGAATTTGTGGCACGGGATTTGACGGCACGGAATAGTCTGCAGGTGTTTGAATCCTGCGCTTTCCGCTAGCCGCGCGAGCAATTCGTCGCTCTCAACATTGCGGTCCGGAAAGCACCCTCCCGCCAATTCAAAGATTACTTTGGCGGAATTCTGCGTTCCCATGTGAAGGTTTTCAAGCACGAGCTTCAAATCCGCGAAATATGCCTTAACAATTGAGGGCATTCCCTCCAGTTCCGGCAAAACCGTTTTTTCCTCCTCGCCCGAATCCGCTATGTAGGCGCGGAGCCTCGTGCCCTGGCAGCCGAAAAACATTCCCAGTTCCAGTTTGTAAACCGAGGCGTACTCGATTTTGTTGAGGTAGGGAGGACTAGTAAGAACCGAGCCTATGCTGTCGGGCTTCAATTGCGCGATTCTCGCGTCCGCCTCGAGCACTTCCGGCTCGATTCCGTTTTTGTTTTGCTTTTCCAAATCGATTATCATTTTCCTTATTTTTCCGAGGAACAGTTTTTTCGCGGGCAGAACCCCCTTCTTCTGCTTCCGCAAACTCCCCCCTACTTTCTGGACGTTCGCCACCCTTCCCGCGGTGTCGATGAGCGCGAGCAGAAACAATTCCCGCGTCTTGGCTGCCGGAATCCCTTCCACCTGCCGCTTGAGCGCCCAGATTTCGTCGAGCACGGGCTTGTAGAACAATTTGCGCACGCGCTTGTCCAATGGCGCGGTTCCCTCGAAATTCGTCGGAAATTCGCGGAATTCGCTGTAATAAGATTCAAGCTCTTCCACGTCATAATTCCGGGTTTTCACTTTGCTCGCCAGTGCCGCCAAAGGCGAAACGTCGAATCCCATTGCCTGCTTTCCCAATTCTTTCGCCGCCAAAAGCGTTGTGCCCGAGCCACAGAAGGGATCCAGAATCGGCTCCTGCAAATTGAATTCCTTAATCGCCCATTTCGCGAAATCCCGCGAGAAGCCCTCCTTGTAATAGAACCAGTTGTGGATCGGAATGGTTTTGTTGGGGATGAATGTTACCAGTTCGGAGAGGTTGGTTGGAATCATTTTTTCACCAACTCCTTTCCGCTGTATTTTAGGGAGTAAACTTTTTTCCCGTTTTCAAGTATTGATTCTTTTCCTTTGAATAACGCGATGTTTCCATTCCAGTCGTTTTCGTATTCGAGTTTTCCGATGCGCATTGATTTTGGCCCGCGGTAGGGCGCGCTTTCCGGAACCCGCCTGAGGCACTCCCTGAGAAATGAGTAAATTTCTTCGTGTTTTTTTTCTTTCCCGAAAACTTTTCCGTTGTATTCCATTTCCCACACTGGTTTGCCTTCGAATTTGACGGTTTCTTTTCCCCCGAATTCCCTAGATCCCTTGTATTTATCAACGTATGAATATGCCCCTTTCTTGAATTCTATCCGCCTTGAGCCGTCAGGAAGCCTTTTCTTTGCCTCTCCGCTTGCATAGCCCTTCTTTTTTGCAAGAATTATGAATTCTTTCAGTTTCACTTGACTCCCCTCAATAGCGAAATGCACGGGGCAGGACTTGAACCTGCGAAGCCACTAAGGCACCAGCCCCTGAAGCTGGCGGGTTTGACCGCTCCCCAACCCGTGCTCAGCCTTTCTTTCTAAAAGAAAGGCTGGCGAAAGAAATAACTTTGCTCCGCAAAGTTCATTGCGCTCTGCGAAAGCTAGCGGCCCTGCTGGAAAGCATTTAATTGCTTTTCCCAAGCGGGGCGTTTTTGTCCCATTCGAGGCTGGCTTCCCTGATTGTTTTGAGCGCCTGCCCCATTTTCACCTT